>CALLBE010000033.1 GCA_938001985.1 uncultured Verrucomicrobiales bacterium
GGGCCCTAATGGAGCTGGAAAAACCACGTCTTTTTATATGATCGCTGGTTTGGTTGCTCCGTCACAAGGCTCTGTGTTTTTTGACGGTGAAAACATCACTCGAGTGCCGATGCACAAGAGAGCTCAGGTTGGGATGGGCTACCTGCCTCAAGAGGAGTCTATTTTTAGACAATTGACGGTGGAAGAAAACCTCATGGCTGTGCTTGAGTTCCAAAAGAACCTTTCCCGAAAAGAACAGCAAAAAAAGGCAGATGAATTGCTGGATAAGTTCAGCATCACCAGGCTTCGAAAATCAAAAGCCATCGCACTCTCTGGAGGTGAGAAACGTCGCTTGTCAATTGCCCGTTGTTTAGCAACAGACCCAAAATTGCTTATGCTAGATGAGCCGTTCAGTGGAGTTGATCCCATTGCGGTTAAGGAAATCCAAATGATTGTGAAAGAATTGAGAGAGACCGAAGGGCTTTCTATTTTGATCACCGATCACAACGTTCGTGAGACCCTTCAAATTGTGGATAAAGCTTATATTTTGCAGGATGGAGAAGTGATTTTAAAAGGCTCTATGGAGGAGTTGATAAACGACCCTGTCGCCAAGCAAGCCTATTTGGGCGAAGACTTCTCGATGTAAGAGATTGACTAACACGCTCTAGATGTAATCTTGATGATAATGGACGCAGATAGCAGCTTAAAAACAGTCGAAGAAACAATGGCGAAGGCTATTGAATTTTACACACAAGAACTCTCTGGTATTAGAACCGGTAAGGCTTCTCCTTCTTTGATCGAAAATATTGATGTCAAAGTAGCGAGCTACGGCAGCACGATGAAGCTCAAAGGTTTGGGTGTGATCACCACGCCAGAAGCGAGACAGCTTTTAGTTCAGCCTTTTGACCCAAGCACGACTCGTGATATCGAAAAAGCCATTCGTGACGCTAACCTAGGCTTCAACCCAATGGTGGAAAGCACGTCAGTTCGTGTTCCCGTTCCCGAGTTAACTGCGGAGCGTCGTAAAGACATGGTTAAGACCGTTAAGGGAATGACGGAAGACGCTAAAGTGCGTATTCGCGGTTGCCGTAAAGATGGCATGGACACAGCTAAAAAGCTGAAAAACGAGAACATCTTAACCGAAGACTCGAAGAAGGATTTCGAAACGAGTGTTCAAGAGCTTACAGACAAGAGCATTAAGCAAATTGATGAGCTCTTCGTGACGAAGGAAAAAGAAGTACTGACCGTTTAATACGGCCTTTTTAAGCGAAGCCTGGAGATTGAGTCTTTTTTACTAAGATTATCTCCTGAGCTTGGCTTTTTTGTTTTGACCCGTAGAAATCAAATTGGATGATTGCTTTATGAGAATTTTGACGGGGTTTCAGCCAAGTGGTAAGTTACATATTGGCAATTATTTTGGTGCGGTGAAGCCCGCTGTTGAGTTGCAGGAAGAAGGCGATGCTTTCTACTTTGTAGCAAATTATCATGCCATGACCTCAGTGGGTAAAGCCGCTGAGTTAAAAGACCTCACTCGTGAATGTGCACTGGATGCGCTTGCTTGTGGAATTAATCCTGAAAAGTCTACTTTTTTTATCCAAAACGCCATTCCTGAAGTTCATGAGTTGGCTTGGATTTTATCAACTATCTGCCCCATGGGTTTGTTGGAGCGTTGTCATTCTTATAAAGACAAAGTGGCCAAGGGAATTGCAGCGAATCACGGGCTTTTTGCTTACCCAGCGTTGATGGCGGCTGACATTTTACTGTACGATGCTAACCTAGTTCCTGTTGGAAAAGATCAAAAGCAGCACTTAGAGGTTACGCGTGATTTGGCTCAAAAAATCAACGATAAGTTTGAAGACAACCTGCTTGTCTTACCTGAGCCTAAAATCCAAGAGAGTGCCGCTGTTGTACCAGGTATTGATGGGCAAAAAATGAGCAAGAGTTATGGCAATACCATTCCTCTATTTGGCCCTGAGAAAAAGCAGCGCAAGTTATTCATGAAGATCCTAACGGACTCAGCTGGAGTTGAGGATCCTAAGTCGACTGAGAATTCTATTATTTTAGATCTATATCGATTATTGGCATCTGAATCTGAGGTTGAAGCCATGATGGCGGAATTCAAAGCTGGGGGTGTGGGTTATGGTCATTTTAAACAACAACTCTGGGAAGCTTATTGGGATACCTTTGCTCCGTTTAGAGAAAAGAGAGAGGCGTTGGAGAGCTCAAGTGATGATCTCGAGGCCATTTTAAAGATTGGCGAGAACAAGGCGAGAGAAGTGGCGGCTAAAACTTTATCTCGAGTTAGAACTGCCGTTGGCTTAAATTGGATTTAATGAGTTTTTATCGCTACCTTCTATGTATAAAGCTCTTGTGTTTTACAGGGCTGACTGGGGTGACCCAAGCTATTGAAGAGAGCGCTCAACCGGCAGTTCCCGTTGCAGTCAAAGTCGAAGAGACTGAAGCCGCTGCTGCTGATAAAAAAGAGACCGCAGATTCTTTGTATCAACTAGCGGTTACGTCACAGCCAGAGGCGTTGCGAACGGCTTTATCAAAAGCTGATATTTCTGATGAATATAAGCAGTTTTTAACCGCGCTTAATTTTTATAAACGACAGTCTTATCAAAAAGCATTTGTTACCTTGGATTCGGTAGGAATATCTAAATTCGAAGGCAATCAGGTTGAAGCCTTAGCACTGTATGTCCAATCGCTCTCTTGGCTGGAGGTGTCGGTTGAGGCCTTGAGGCCTTATCTTTTAAAGGTGGAAGAGGTTTATCAATCTGTAGGGAAAAATAGTGACACGGTTTTACTTCATTTAGCGCTGAATTACCTTCGTTTAGGCGATATCGAAAAGGCATCCACTCTCATTGAATTAATCAAAGAGGATAAAGACAGCGCCCTTTATTATTGGGTGAAACTAAAGTGTTCTGTGGTTCCTGAATCCAGTGAGGACGATTATCAAAAAATATTGGAGCAGATTGCGTCTAAATTTGACGGCTCGGAGCTGTTCAAAGAAGAGTTGATCTTAGCCAAGTTGGATAGAGAGTTTCTTCAAGGGACGACGGAAAATTTTGAATCCATTTTAACAGAGATCATTAATTTACCTGATGAAATCTCCTTGTTATCTAGACTGATTGATAGGGTAGAGAAATGGTCTCAGCTTGCCGACGAAGCAGCCATCGAGCGTTTTATTGGTGAGTTAAATGTATTACTTTTATCCACCAATTTAGCCTTAGAGGAGGAGGCGAATCTTGCGCTGAAGTACTTGATTAGTTTCTTAGAGTATTCTCATTCTAAAAAGTTTTCAAAAAACCTCACCGCTTGTTTTGAGCAAGAAATTTTAATCAATGTTAAATCGAAAGCGGCACTCATTCTCAGTGAGCAGGCGATTGCAGAAGTCAATGAAGCTCTATTTGAAAAGACCAGTGCTTATCTATTGAAGAATTCTAAGTATCTAGAAGAAGTGGGGCAGATTTATGCCGCGCGAATGGATTTCTCAAAAGAAGATTACGCCAAGGCATTGAAGCGCCTGAGTACCCTTTCCTCAGGTTCTAATTACCTCAAAAGTATCATTGGCTACAACATTAACATTCTACGCCTTTTAACCAACCAGAGCGAGGTGAAGGTCTTTGAAAAGGTGAGCTCTCCTCTCTACATTGACTCCCTCATTGCTCAAGCTTACTTGCAGCCTAAGGGCTCTTTAGAAAACTTGCGTGTTTTGATTGAAGCCGAGGAACAGGCACCTTCAGACCGGTTTGCTGACATTGTATTAGCGTACACAGAGCTTTCTATAGAGCGTGGTCATAAGCAATTGAATGGTTATCGAGCACTTCTCAACTTATTGAATTCGGCAGAACTGGAAGATTCAGCCTCCTTTCGTTATTGGGCTATGCTCAGTAAGATTAATATTTTAGATGGTGAAAAAGAAGCAGCGCTAGAATCTCTCCAGCAGCTTTCATCTAAGCTCGTGTTGAATAAAGATCTCTATTGGGTCAACATGACCCAGATTAATTTACATCTACTCCTTAATGAGCCGCTGAAGGCCTTGACCCTTTTGGAGGGAGTGAAGAGCACCGAGGAAGATGAGGCCAAGCTAACTCTCATCTATTACCTCTCAGGATTGGCGCATTATTTAATAGAAACTCCAGAATCAAGACTCACGGCTGAAAAGTATTTTTTAGAGGTTTCCAGTCAACCCAGCCCGTATCAAGAGTTTGCTAGCTTTCGCCTAGCGGAGCTTTATTTCAATCAGCAGCAGTATGTTAAGTCTGCGAGCTTATTTGAAACATTACACGTATCAGCTAAGGACAGTCGGATTCGATTTAGAGCCTCAATTTTTTATGTTCAGTCACAGATTGATTTGATTAAAAATGACACGGCAACTTATGAGGACATCGCCTTGGTTTGTGACGGTGTGTTAGCTGACCCTGAAATCGATAGGAAGACGAATATAAAGATCTTATTCTTGAAAGCTCAGGCCGCTGAATTTTCAAATCAAGCTGAAGAAGCGATTCGCATCTATGAAAGCGCCTTAAAGCTATCAGAAGGTCCTCTCCAGCCCCTTGGCGTCGACATCAGTCGTAACTTAGTGCGTCTCCTCATTGAGCGTAATGAGTTCAAAAAAGCGTATGAACTGGCACTGAAGACCTCGACTCAAAGTGAGGCTAACAAAGAGGAGTTTGAGGGCATTGCGAATAAGATTTATCTAGAGCGCCTTATTTGGTTAGATGAGGCGGATTCTCCTAATGAGTAAAAGCGTCTTCGATTAAATATTGAATTCTAATCATTATCTGATCAAGCTATAGGTCTGATGGGAAAAAAAGGTTTAGGGAAAGGTTTAGGCGCTTTGATTACTAAAACTTCTGAGGCTAAAGCTTCGGAAGATAAAGATAAGGTAATCAACGTGTCATTGGACCAAATTTTTCCTAGCCCTCTGCAACCTCGTAAAACCTTTAAAGAAGAGCAGTTAAACGAGCTTAAAGAGTCCATCAGAGAGCATGGCATCATTCAACCGCTCATCGTTCGCAAAAGTGCCGACAACCGTTACGAGTTGATTGCAGGCGAGCGTCGTTGGCGTGCTTCTCAGTTGTTGGGCTTAGCAACGGCTCCTATTTTTATCCGAGAGGCAACGGATCAGGAAATGCTAGAAATGGCATTGATCGAAAACCTTCAAAGAGCAGATCTCGACGCGATTGAAGAAGCCAGAGGTTATGAGCGTCTCTCTTCAGAGTTTAAATTAAAACAATCAGAAATTGCCACCAGAGTTGGTAAATCTAGAGCGACAGTGGCGAATGCGGTGCGCCTTCTTAATTTACCCGAGACCATTCAGGGTTACTTATCCAATGACCTAATTTCTGTAGGGCATGCCAAGGCCTTGTTGGCTGTTAAAGAGCCGAAAGCTCAGAAAGCCTTATCAGAAATGGTGATTAAGCAAAAATTAACCGTCAGAGCGGTTGAAAAAATGGCTAAATCATTCACGGCTGATGAGATTAAGAAAACCTTGTCTAGAAAGAAAGATGAGGCGGAAAGCTCAGCACAGAAAGACCCCATCATCCGCCATCTAGAGAGGCTGTTGCAAGATCACTTAGCTTCACGAGTTAAAATCATGCACCAAGAGAATAAAGGCCGCATCGAGATTGAATATTACGGCAACGATGATTTGCACAGAGTTCTCGAGGCGATCGGCGTGAAGCTGAATTAATAATTGCCGTCATCAGCAGCGCATTACCCACAAGCATTCAGTTTTTTCAATACTACCACCCCCGGTCTAACAGAAAATAATAATGACAATCATTCCACTATAGGTATACTAAGGGAATGTCACCTCCCCCACTTCGACTGATTGGTTTATTTATTTTTAGCACTTCTCAAGCCACTATTCTCTTTTTAGATAGATTTGAAACCAATGGAAAAGTTGCCACTTCCTCCCCCGCAGTTGGCAATCCATGGGAGGTCCATAGCGGAACAGGAAACGAAATCGAAAGCCTATCCGGCAAGCTATCTTTAACTCACGGCTCAGGATCCCGTGAGGACTTACGGGGAGGGTTCACGCCTCCAATAACTCAGGGTTCTTTATTTGCCTCGTTTGATTTTTCTGTGGCAAAACAAAACACCGCTTTCACAGGGAGCAACCATACTTATTTCTTTCATCTCATGAGGCAAAGCAACGGCTCAAACTTCCGAGCTGAGCTTGTGTTAAACACGCCTTCAGGAAGCGGTGACTTCGGCATAAGTCTAAAAGGGGATGTCAATACTCCCGACCTCCCATGGGCAACTGACCTGAGCTATGACACCAACTACCAAGTTGTTATCAAATATAATAATGAGAATAATAATTACACCCGCTTATGGATCAACCCCACTGATGAGAACAGCGCTCACATCCAATTAACAGATGGCTTCAGCGATGCCACGCTCCCGAATGCGGTGGCGCTCAGACAGGCTGACTCGAGCAATGATGAAACTATCTTTATCGACAATCTGGTCATCGCAACCACCTTCGCTGAGGCTTCTTCTACCAGCACCGTTCCCGAGCCCTCAACCAGCGCCTTACTACTGACCTCTGGAATCATTATATCACTTCGGCGCAACCCTCGTTAATTACTTTTGTTGAGCTGTTAAAAAAACCTTATTGCCTTAGACTTCCCAGCATATTAGACCTCTTAACACTATGGCAAAAATCAACGAAAATTTCTTAAAGCTGAAAGCAGGGTATCTTTTCCCTGAAATCG
>CALLBE010000034.1 GCA_938001985.1 uncultured Verrucomicrobiales bacterium
GAAGACGAGTATAATCATCACCAAGTAAGGCCAGACTTGCTCACCCAGCCAGAATTGGTTTTCTGCAATGGAGTAGTGTCGGTAGCCGGTGATGAGGGCGGGAATCCAGCAGATGATGTTACCAATGATAGGGATGACGCCGAGGATGGCTAGCAGTCCTCCGAGTAAAAAGCCATAAGGGTGGCCGCAGAGCTTTAGGGCGATGCCGACGAGGATGCCGTCAATGAGAGAGACGAGAACTTGTCCACGGAAGAAGGCAGCTAGGTAGGTGTTGATTTCTTGGAGAGTCCCTACGATTTCAGTTTTCAATCGAGAGTCTCGCAAGGGCAGAAAGCGGTGCCAGTTTTTTTTAATCTTCGTGGACTCTCTTAAAAAGAAAAATAGATAAAGAGGTACCATAATGAAGCCCAATGCAAAACCGAACCAGCCGAAGAATTCATTGGCCCCTCGGTTGATGAAGGCCAGTACCTTGGTGGCGATGGTTTCTGCATTTTCCCTTAAGAATTCAATGCCTGGGGTGATGATGTCATCAATGTAACCTAGCTGACCGGCTTCTTTCGGCAGATTGTTTTGCACCCACACGGTGATGGCTGATTTCCAGCGCTCCATGAGAGGGGTTTGATTTTCCAGAGGTGATTCTGCGCCATTAAGTTGAGCTTCAGGTGAGGAAATGATGGCGGCGACATCGACGGACACTTTAGGGAGTGTGAGGCCTTCTTTGGTTGAAAAGTTTAATTGAGACAGGATTACTAGAGCCACGCAGAGTGTTGAGAGAGTGTAAATCAATATGATGGCGCGTGTGCGGCCTATTTTTTTTCGTTCCATCCAGGCGACTAAGGGCTCGAGAATATAAGCTAAAATCCCTGCGGTGGCTAAGGGGACTAAGACGGGCTGAAGATAAGCCAGTAATTGACCACTGATCCAGACACCCCCAATAAATAAACCTCCAATCACCGCGACCGAGACTCCAGTGATGGCGATCCATAATATTTTATACTGAGAGGGTGAGGGGAGATTGTGCATAATGATTTTCTACATTCATTTACTAAAGTAATTTTTTTTACTCGTCAAAAGAGTAATCCCATACAGGCTTAATTTACGATGTTATTAAACTTTTATAAAATGAATGGCGCAGGCAATGACTTTATAGTGATTGATAACCGCAAGCTTGAGATCTCATTGACCACAGAGCAAATTGAAGGCTTGTGTGACCGCCATCGTGGCATTGGTGCCGATGGCTTATTAGCTGTTGAGCCAGCAGAGTCCGGTGCTGATTATAAATTCCGTTATTACAATGCCGATGGAGGCGAGGCGGAAATGTGTGGCAACGGCGCTCGTTGCTTCGGTCGTTTCACCGCTCATTTATCAGAGCAAATCAAGGAGAATGTTAGCTTTGAAACCATTGCTGGTGAGCTTTCTGCAGAAATGGTTGGCGACGGTGTGAAGGTTAATATGTCAGATCCTTTTGACTTGAATATGACAACGGGCGTTGAGGTGGATTCATTGCCTTATCCTGTTTACTTTATCAATACAGGGGTTCCTCATGCGGTTGTTTTTGTCGATGATTTAGCGAATTTAGATGTTCAGAAGTACGGAGCGGCGATTCGCTATCATGAGTTTTTTGCTCCTAAAGGAACGAATGTGAACTTTGCTCAAGTGATCGGTTCTCAGCACATTGCGATTCGAACGTATGAGCGTGGTGTGGAAGGCGAGACTTTAGCTTGTGGCACGGGTATGGCGGCTTCTGCGATTGTTCATCACTTGCTGGCTCAAGAAAATTCGCCTATTAAGGTGGATGTAAAAGGAGGGGATACCTTGGAGATCGGATTTACGCCACAGGCTGACAATCAGTTTGTTGACGTGACGCTACAAGGCCCAGCTGATTTTGTTTTTGAAGGGCAAATTGAAGTTTAGGCGTTTCTAGACACCACTCTGTAGCTTTTCGATATTCTGCATATGCAAGGCGTGATTCAACTGCTTCCCGATGATCTAGCCAGCCAGGTGGCGGCTGGTGAAGTCGTGGAGCGTCCTGCGAATGTCGTTAAGGAATTGGTTGAGAACTCGATTGATGCGGGAGCGACAAGTATTGAAGTGTCGATTCAACAAGGCGGGTTGAGGCTTATTCGAGTGCAGGATAATGGCTGTGGCATGAACTCGCTCGATGCCGAGGCCTGCTTGCAACGACATGCAACGAGTAAGTTAAAAAGCAGTGCAGATCTGGAAACCATTCTGACCATGGGGTTCCGTGGGGAAGCAATTCCCAGTATAGCCAGCATTTCTCAATTTCGTCTGGTGACGAAAACCAGTTCAGAAATTGAAGCCACAGAGGTCAGTGTTCAAGGGGGGGCAGCTCCGCAAATCAAGTCAACCTCTTCAGCCAATGGGACAAGTATAGAGGTGAAAGAGCTTTTTTATAATATCCCAGCTCGCCGTAAGTTTTTAAAATCAGAGAGAACTGAGGCGGCTCATATCGAGCATCAATTGCGAGTTCACGCCTTGGCACAACCGCAGATACGGTGGATTTTTAGAAAAGACCAGAAGCTTGTTTTTGATATTCCAGCCTCCTCTGATATTCGAGCGCGCTTGGCATCGATTCATGGAAAAGAGGTTGCAGAGAATGTCGTTTCGATCGAAGAATACAAACTGCTCGACTACGAAGTGCATGGTTACATGGCATCGCTAGACCATGTGAGAAAGAGTCGTAAACATCAGTATTTTTTCATCAATGGTCGTCCCGTTGAGGATTCGGCTTTAAGTCGAGGAGTGAGAGATCTTTTTTTAGAAAAA
>CALLBE010000035.1 GCA_938001985.1 uncultured Verrucomicrobiales bacterium
TTAAAAATAACCTTACCGCTATACCTTCTGGATCAAGCAACCAAGTGGTGGACCGTTCTTAATCTTGAGCCTCCTTTTATTAAAATTGGAGATCAACTTTTCTTTAATAAAATTGATACCATCCCCATCATCCCTGACTTTTTCAACTGGGTTCGCATCCATAATTCAGGGGTTGCTTGGGGCTTTGGCAACGGCTCATCATGGGCGCCTTTGATCTTCACCTTGATATTAGTCATTGCGATTGTCGCGCTGTCTATTGGATGGAAAAAAGGCTTCTTTAATACGGGATGGGCTAGATTTTCCCCAGCCCTCATCATCTGCGGTGCTCTTGGGAATTTGACTGACCGACTCACTCAAGGGTTTCAACTCCCTTATATGCAAGGCGAGTCTTTCTGGGACTGTCTCACGGCAGGTTATGTGGTTGATTTTTTAGATTTTACCATCCCTTTCATCGACTATCGTTATCCCGCCTTTAACGTCGCGGATGCCTGCATCAGCATAGGGGCGATTTTGATGCTCGTTTCATCGCTCAAAGAGGACTTTAAGAAAAAGGAAAAAGCCTAATCTCTGAATGACCTTGAGCAACCTCACGGGTCTGATTCTCAAACCTCATCACTCCCCTCCCTTCTCATGTATTCAGAAATCATCAAAGCCTCGGCAGGGACTGGGAAGACCTATCAACTCACGCTTCGTTATGTAATGCTGCTGGCTTTGGAGGTTTGCTCTCCAGATAAAATCGTCGCACTCACCTTTACGAAAAAAGCAGCCAGTGAGTTCACTCATCGAATCCTATCCGCTCTCTGTGAAGCAGCCTCTTCTGATAAAAAAGCCACGGCCTTAACGCAACAACTCCAAGCTTTACTCAAGGACTTAACCACTCAGTTTCCAGAACACACCCAACTTCAAAACATTGCCTCACGCTTTGAAGCCCTCACGCCTCTCAGCACAAACGCTGGCTTTTGGTTAAAAAAACTAGAACGCCTCAGCCTCGCTCTCGATCAAATCACACTGGCCACACTGGATAGTTTTTTTATCAATTACTACCGTCAAATAGCCGCTGAGAAAGGTGTTTTTGACCTCCGTATTGTTGACGAGCTAGAAGTCTCAAAAGTCTCCAGTGATATCATCACTCAAATCCTCACCTCTTCAGACGCTCCTAACTTAGACGAGTTTTATCAAGCCTTCAAGCTCTCCACTTACGGAAAAGAGGAAAACAAGCTGACTCACAATCTCGAGAGCTTCATTGCTAACTTTCATCGCATTTACCTAGACTACCCCTCCCAATCGCAATGGGGTGTACTCGCCTCCTCTGAATTAAAGGAGCTAGCCCAATCTCTCCCCAATGAATCCAAGGACTCCTTGCTCAATCACCTTAGCCAAGCCATTGAATCCTCTCTTGATTCAGATTGGACGACGGAGAAAAAACGAGAAGCTTGGGCAAAAACGTGGCGAAAAAACCTAGCTTGTCTCCAGAACTACAACGCAGAAAAAGGCGTCCGTTCTTTAGAAAAAAATATAGAGGACCTCTTTCCCCAGCTTTCTGAACTGTTCGCAGGCAAAGCGGTGCTCACCTACTATAAAATAGAACTGCCCTTCACACCAGATGATCAGCAGAAGTTAGCGCACCTCTTGACACTGATTCTCCTAGAGGAACACCAACACAACCTGAGTCACTCGAAAGGCATTGCCAAAGTCGTCGAGCAATTTGAGACCCAATATAATCTGCAATTTCGTCAAACAGGGAAGTTGACCTTTTCTGATATCACCAAGGCCTTAGTCCAAGAAAGCAATGACTTGGGCGCGTCGAAGATCGATCAACAATATCATCATTGGCTCCTAGATGAATTCCAAGACACCAGTGCGAATCAATGGGAGATCATTCAACCTTTTTTCCAAGACATTCAGCAATCCTCGGATGAAAAATCGGTTTTAGTTGTTGGGGATAAGAAGCAGGCCATCTATGGCTGGCGAGGTGGGGATGCTGAGCTTTTTAATGAAACAGAAAAGGGCTGGAATCTTGATAACACACCCCTGTCCCGAAACCTGAGCCAATCTTGGCGCTCGGCTCCTCAGATCATGGCGTTTTCCAATACTTTATTTGGAGACGGTTTTGAACACTTAAAAAGCTTCACTAGCTCTATCTTCAGCGACCCTAACTTTTCAGATGAAGACGTCTTAAAGCGCTGGGAATATCAAGCGCATGAATCGGCACCGCCGCTCAGAGACGCCAACGGTCTCGTTCAGGTAATTAAATCGCCAAAAGCCAGTCGAGCTGACGAACGTGAAGTTCGCTACGAGGCCTTATTTGAAGAAATTTTATCGCTGACCGAAGAGGGAAGTTCCTACGCCATTTTGGTTAAATCTAATAAGCAGGTGCTTTCTGTAGTCTCATGGCTCAAAGCCCAACTAGAAGCGATCAAATCTCCGCTAATAGTCACTACCAATTCCGCAGACCTGTTGATCAAGAAAACAAGCTGGGGACACCAGCTCCTCAGTTTATTTAAGTGGCTTCGCTCACCTTCTGACCAAGCCTCAGAATTCATGGTGATGAAGTTGGATGGCTTCAAAAACTGGATCAAAGAGACGGAGAGCGACACATGGCAGGCTTTTCAAGAATTGCTTCGACAAGAAGGGCTTGTTTCTTTTTTAGAAACCATCTCTCCTCAGAGTAATGATGCGCACCTCGCCCATCACGAGGAAATCTTGAAAGAAGCTTATGCTCTCAACGCCTCAGAGTTGAAACTAGAGGCTTGGATTCACCTTTTAGAAAAGAAAACCATCCGCCGCTCGAGCACCAGCAACACCATTCAAGTCATGGTTTACCATCAGTCCAAAGGGTTGGAGTTTGATCATGTTTTCTTGCCTGAACTAGAGGACAGTAATGTAGACTTCACCAAACAAAAGGTGCTGGAGAGTCAAGAGCAAGACACCTTACTAATTGGCGCGAGAAAAAGCACGCAACTTGGGCTCCATGCCTTTCACAAGCACACCCAACAATGGCTGACCTCACAAACTTATGAGAGTATTTGCACGCTTTACGTGGCCATCACTCGAGCGAAAAAGTCATTAACTTTGATCACCAAATATCGAGACACCCCATCGAATACCTCAAGCTATTCGGCCTGGTTGGATCGAGTATTCGAGGAAAGGCCAAAAAAAGAAATCAAAGCTACACAAGACAGCTCTTTTGTTTTATACACATCAAGTCAAGGCCATGAGATTTGAAAATGATAGACTGATTTATACGGAAGCATCCATCCTAGAACAAGTGGGTGATAATGTGTACCTAGCCAAACTATCAAACGGTAAAACAGTGTACGCTCACACGTCGAAAATCGACGAAGGAATGAACGCTCACCTCTTCCCTGACTTAACCATTGAACTCGAAATGACGCCATTTGATATGGATAAAGGTCGCATCGTGAAAATCATTGAGAAAAAGTCGTAAATTTAAAGCACTTTTCACAAGACAAATAAGAGAAGGTGTGATTTGTTCTATTTCTCCCCATTATCTATAATTTAAAGAACGCATGGCAACTATTACAAAACGAGATTTAGTAATTAAATTAAGTACTCAAAGTGGACTGACTCAAGTTCAAGTTCAAAATATTCTTCAAGGCTTTTTAGATGAAATCAGCCAATCCTTAATTAATGGAGACACGGTAATGATGCGTAATTTTGGTACTTTTGAAATCAAAGAAACCAAAGAAAAAGTGGGTCGCAATCCTAAAAAACCTTCTGAAGACATTCATATCCCATCTCGTAAAATTGTTAAGTTCAAACCGGGTAAAGAGTTAAAAGAAGAGGTTAAAAACACCTAATTCTTTAGTTCTATCTCACACTGGGGCAAACTAAACTCGATTTCTATCGATTACGTTTGCCCATTTTTTTTATCTATTTATTCTACCTTCAGCGATGAATTACCAACAACTCAAGGAATTGCACGATCTTCCCTTTTTCACCCTATTAGAAAAGGCTAGAGAAGTTCACCTAAAACATTGGGATAACAACGAAGTTCAGCTTTGTACCCTTCTTTCTATTAAAACAGGTGGGTGTTCCGAAGATTGCTCTTATTGCGCTCAATCAGCTCGCTATAAAAATGACGTCAACGCTGAGCGCTTGATGGAAAAATGCGAAATCATGACACGCGCAAAGGCGGCCAAAGAAAATGGCTCGACTCGCTTCTGCATGGGCGCCGCATGGCGTGGTGTTCGTAAAGGAACGGAACGTTTTGAAAAAGTAAAAGACATCATCAGTGAAGTCTCCACTCTGGGAATGGAAGTTTGCGTCACGTTAGGTGAATTGGGTAAAGAAGAAGCCAGTGAGTTAAAAGAAGCCGGTGTCACAGCTTATAACCATAACATTGATACGTCTCCTGAGCACTATCCAAACATTGTCACCACACACACCTTCCAGGACCGTTTAAACACGATCCGTCACGCACAAGACGCTGGAATGAGCATCTGTTGTGGTGGTATTTTAGGATTGGGTGAAACAACCGAAGACCGCCTCAAAATGCTTGAAGTGGTTTCTGAATTCAACCCTCAGCCAGAGTCCGTTCCAATCAACTCATTGATGCCAATGCCAGGAACACCTCTTTCCGGCAGTGAGCCTGTGGACGTATTCGACGTGGCTCGTATTATTGCCATTTCTAGAATCGCTATTCCAAAAGCAAAAATCAGACTCTCAGCTGGCCGTAAAAACTTCACAGAAGAAGGCCAAGCTCTCTGCTTCTTTGCCGGAGCGAACTCAATCTTCTATGGTGAGAAGCTCTTAACAGGGAATAATCCGTCAACGAATCAGGATATCAAGCTGATGGAGAAACTGGGGCTTCACGCTCAAGTTCCAAATCCTGACATGGTTGCTGAGTCCTGCGATACGGAGAAGCCTGCTTCACCCTGCATTAACTAATCCGTTAAGCTTCACAAACGCCATGGTTGATATGCTTGTCAAACTCTACGATTTACCACAACTGGTTAATCTAGAGTCTCAAATTAATGACTTAAGAGACAAAGAAAGCATCATCATCCGTCGACCCGGTGTGTATGAAAAACACATTGTGGCTGATTTCATTCAGACTCATTTTTCAAAA
>CALLBE010000036.1 GCA_938001985.1 uncultured Verrucomicrobiales bacterium
CAGCATTATTTGAGTACAGGTGATCGCCTTTTGAAGGGGAAAGAGCGTTTTGATCGTGTTATTTTAGATAAGAAAATTGAAAGCCGTGAGCGTTACATGGGCATGTTGCCACGAGTTCTGGAGATTGTTTCTGAGACAGAAGAAAAAGTAGCTCGTCTTTACCACAAAATCTCAAATGGGTCTGCATCGGCTGCTCAAAAAGAGGAAATGGTTGAGAATCAGGCTAAGTTAGCGAAGAATTACAAGCGTCTTTACTTTAAGCATAAGGTTATTGAGGACTTTTGTGAACAAGCTGACGAAGAGCAAAAAACAATTTGGAAGTACACTCGTAAGCTTGAGATTGATCCAAAAGATAAGGAGTTTTTAACGAAGTTAAGTGAGTTGGAGCACCACTGTTGGATGAAGGCTGATGATTTTCAGGCTCATTACAAGGAGTTGAAAAAATGGATTAAAGAGGCGCATAAGGCCAAGGCTGAGATGGTTGAGGCTAACTTGCGTTTGGTGATTTCCATTGCTAAAAAATATACCAACCGTGGTCTTTCTTTCCTTGATTTGATTCAAGAGGGTAACATGGGCTTGATGAAGGCGGTTGAGAAGTTTGAGTACCGTCGTGGTTACAAATTCTCGACTTATGCCACTTGGTGGATTCGTCAGGCGATTACGCGTTCAATTGCGGATCAAGCGAGAACCATTCGTATCCCTGTTCACATGATTGAAACCATCAATAAGTTGATGCGTGTTCAGAAACAACTGGTTCAGGAGTACGGTCGTGAACCAACGCCTGATGAGATTGCTGAGGAGATTCACTTGCCAGTTGAGCGTGTGAGAGCGGTTCTGAAAATGGCTCAGCAGCCAATTTCTTTACAAGCCCCTGTCGGTGATTCAGATGACACTTCCTTTGGTGACTTTATTGAAGATAAGGCCGCTGACAACCCGATGGAGGAAGCTGGCTTCTCAATGTTAAAAGAGAAGATTCATGATGTTCTGGACTCATTGACTGAGCGAGAGCAGGAGGTGCTGGAGCAGCGCTTTGGTCTTCGTGATGGTTACAGCAGAACTTTGGAAGAGGTGGGACGTCAGTTCAATGTGACTCGTGAGCGTATTCGTCAGATTGAGGCGAAGGCGTTGAGGAAGATGCGTCACCCGACTCGTATTCGTAAGTTAGAGGGGTTCATTGAGATTCCTGATTTCACTTAATCAACTTAAGCGCTCTCTGGTTAATAGGGGGTGCTTTTTGTTTTTTACTAACGAATAGAAAAAGCTTAAATAGTTCGGCTAATTAGATGCGGTAAAGATGGAGTTTAAGTATCGCTTATATTTAATAGGGATATGTATGTTAGGGGCGTTGGCCGCTATCATTGTTAAGCTCATGTATGTTCAGTTATTCTCTGAGATTCCTGAGCCTAGTAAAAATGCCTATCGAGTGCGGATTAAGGAAGTCCCTTTGGTTGCTCCTCGGGGTTTGATCTATGATAGGAACGGTAAGGTTTTAGCAAAAGATGTGCTAACCTATGACTTGGTGGCGGACTTAAGTGACATTAATGATCCTAACTTAGCTGGTAATGCCTATAATTATTGGGTTTTGCGTGATTCAGATAGACGTTGGGCTTCTCGAACCGCAAGCGAGCAAAATAATCAGGTCATTGGGAGGACTCATGCTTATTTAAAAGCAGATTCTTGGGCTTATGAAAGCAGAGATATCTCATTGACGGACCGTTATAAACAGGGCTTGGTCCGGTTGTTTCAACCTTTTTTATTAGAAGAGAAAGAGAGTTTTCTCAAAAAGCTGGAAGGTAAGAAAGATAATCAAATACTCATCGATACCTTGAGCGATGTCAGTGCTGAAAAGTTGGATGAATTAATCACCGAGCACCGGTTGGTGGGGTTAAAGGTTAGGAAAAATTACAAGCGCCTCTACACCTACGGCAAGCGGGCGGCTCATGTCATTGGGTTTGTGAACCCCAACCATGAGGGGCAATCGGGTGTTGAGAGATCTATGGATTCTACACTGTCGGGTCAAATCGGCTACACGGTCTATCATCTCGATAAAAATAATAAGATTGATTATACCAAACCGTCGAAAAACAGAGTTCCTGTTTCAGGTCGTGATGTTAAGTTGACGCTAGATATCGATCTTCAAGGCGTGGTGGAGGATGCTTTGTTGGAGGGGGTTGAGATGACGAAAGCGGTCGCTGGGACCGCGATTGTGATGAGTCCAACCACTGGGGATGTGCTGGCTGTGGCCAATTACCCTTCATTTAATTTAAACGACCTGAAGACTCTACAGGGAGCTGATTTTAATTATGCTTTTCAAAAGGAATACGAACCTGGCTCCACCTTTAAGCTGGTTGGTTTTGCGAACGCGTTCCAACATCGCAAGGTCTCTCCTGACAGCGTGATTGATTGTAAGTATGGATATTACCGTGAAGGTCGAGTGATTGTTCGAGATGATTACCCTAAGGGGAAGATTCCAACGTGGGAGGTTTTTGCTCGGTCGAATAATGTGGGCACTTACCGAGTGGCCTCGAGAGTGGGGAGCACGTTGCGTGATAAATTGGCAAGCCTGAAAGCCATGAGCCTTGGACTTGGTTTTGCAAGGAAGACAGGTGTTCGCATTCCCTCAGAGCGAGGCGGTTATATCAACCCTGAGCAAAAGTTGGGGATGTTTGCGAGTCAGACTCGAGGTTACGGTGTTCAGGTCACTCCAATTCAATTAGCAGTGGCTTATAACACGGTAGCCAGTGGTGGAGAGAGAAAGCCTACTCGGTTGGTGAGTTCTCCACCCCGAGATGCGGCGGAGTTAACGTCTGAGCGAGTGCTTTCTACGGAGGCGGTGAAAGGCTTGAAAATGTGTTTGGGGAAAGTCACTGACCACACTGGTAGGCGAGCTAAAGTCGAGGGGCTCACGATTGGAGGAAAAACAGGAACCGCAGAGATTTTTGAGCGAGGCGTTAAATACGGCGAAGCTGGCAATATTTCTTCTTTTGTTGGGATGTTCCCGCTCGAAAAGCCACAATTCGTTGTGGCTGTGGTTTTAGAGAAGGCCAAAAAGGGCTTTGATACGGATTATATTGGAGGCGGAACCGTTGCAGCACCAGTTTTCCAAAAAATTGCTTCCCGTATTAAGGATGGTGCTTTCTAATGTTTAAACTTATGAAGATATCGGATCTTATTCAGCATTTCAAAGTTGTGCAAATCTCAGGCGAGAGGGATAAGACCGTCACCCAGATTTCATCATCAAGTGAGAAGGCAAAAGCTGAGAGTGTTTTTGTTGCGATTAAAGGCCAGAAGTTTGATGGGCATGATTTTATTGATAAAGTTTTAGAGCAAGGCTGTGAGGTGATTGTCTCTGAACTGAGAGTTCCTAGTGTTTTTCTAGATTCACCCGTAGTGACTTGGATACAGGTTGAAGACGCACGCTTGGTGTTGGCTAAGATCGCTTCTTTGTTGGCGGGAGAGCCTTCGAAACGATTGAAGATTGCAGGAATCACAGGTACGAATGGAAAAACTACGGTCTCATTTTTAACGCATGCAATTTTAGCGAAAATACGTTACCGTGTGGGGTTGATCGGTACGATTAAGAACTTCGACGGAGTTGAGGCTTTTGAGACTAAATTAACCACACCGGATGCGGTTGAATTACAGCATTTGTTTTCTCGAATGGAAGACCAAGCCTGTCGTGAGGCTGTGATGGAGGTTTCTTCGATTGCGGTGGAGCAACATCGAGTGTCCGGATCGGAGTTTGCTGTCGGGGTTTTCACTAACTTTACCCAAGACCATTTGGACTACCATGGGTCGATGGATGCTTATTTTGAGGCAAAACGTCAATTTTTTGTCAACTTGAGTCAGCAGAAGACTCAGAAGCCACGCTTTGTTATCAATCAAGATGACCCTTACGGCGCTCAGCTGGCCAAAGAGTTCAGCTCACAGGTTGTGACCTACACGTTCGGATATTCATTGGGCGCTGATTTTAGAATCACCCGTTCTTCTGAATCGTTGAAGGGTGTCGAGTTCGAGTTTAGCTTCAAGGATAAGCTGTATTTGGTGCGTTTGCCATTAATTGGCCGATTCAATGTTTACAATGCGTTGACTGCGATTGTGACGAGTTACGCGCTTGGCTTGGATTTGAGTGAAATTATCGAGGCGTTGTCAGACTGCCCACAAGTGCCTGGTCGTTTAGAGAAGATTGGATTTTCTCATGATGTGATGGTGTTTGTTGATTATGCTCACACGCCAGACGCGTTGAAGAGTGTTTGCGAGACCTTGAGAGGTTCTTTAGAAAAAGGCCGATTGATCACTGTCTTTGGCTGTGGTGGAGACCGCGACCGTTCAAAACGAGCGCCAATGGCTATGGCGGCTTCCGAGTCCAGTGATTTTGTCATGGTGACTGCGGACAATCCAAGAACAGAGCCAATTACTCAGATTCTTGCGGATATGAAACCGGGCTTAGGCAGTGCTCCGTATCATACAGAAGTTTCCAGAGACAAAGCGATTCAAGAGGCGATCAACATGGCTGGGCCTGGTGACATTGTCTTGGTTGCCGGAAAAGGGCATGAAGATTACCAAATCATCGGAGAGGCTGTGATTCCTTTCAGTGATATTGAGGTTTCGAAGAAATACTTGACCATCTACAAGATCAACTTGGCGAAAGAAGCGGTTGAGAAGGAAGAATTGGAAAAAGAAGCCTTTGCTAAAAAGAAAAAATTTGAGCCTAAGGACTCGGACCGTAAACCACGACCGTTTAGAGAAGACAGAGCTTAGGTTTTAGAATTTCACAGACGAGAGCTTTTATCACAGCTTGACACTCGTATTCAGTCTTGCAGTATGAAGAGAGCAGGGGCGTCTTTACTAGACTGAGAGTATGAGCTGAAATGCGAGTATAACCCTTAGAACCTGATACGGCTGATACCGACGAAGGAAGCGATAACATTAGTAGGCGTGTGTTTCTAATATTATTGTTTCGCTTGAGTGGAGGAGGTCGGCCCTACCAAAGAATTTTAGACCATGATTTCACCTGAAGATAACGCATCACAGCCAGTAGCTCCTGATAATTCGACACAGCGAGCCGATTATACGGGGCAATTCACAGAAGCCATTGATAATTCAGCTGAGATTGAGCAAATCGAAAAAGATCCTACGATTTTCCCGAATTCAACACGTATTTACATTCCGGGCAAAATCCACCCTAACATCAATGTCCCCATGCGTGAGATTCGTCTTTCGGATACGGAGCATCCCAATGGTATTATTGAAAAGAATGACCCTGTTCATGTTTACGACTGTTCAGGTCCTTGGGGAGATCCTCATTATCAAGGTGATGTCAGAGAGGGATTACCAGCGTTGAGAAGTTCTTGGATTTTAGATCGTGGCGATGTCGTTGAGTACGAAGGCCGTGACATCAAGCCAGAGGACAACGGATACTTGTCTGATGTGCACGCTGAGAAGTACAATGCTAATAAGGCGGCTAAGAATAAGTTAAAAGAATACCCAGGGCTTAAAAGAAATCCATTAAAGGCGTCTGCAGGTCACCCAGTGACTCAAAAATGGTATGCAGAGCAGGGCATTATCACGCCAGAGATGGAGTATGTGGCTATTCGTGAGAACATGGGCCGTGAAGAGGAGTTTAAGACCATTGCGGATAAGTACCCTAATTTAAACGACCTTCCGCCTGAAGCTTCCGATCGCATCAAGCAACTTTGTTCAACTCCTGAAGGCTATGAAATGCCACGCCCATCAGAGATTGATCCGAACACTCAAGTGCCTCGTAACGTGATGAACCATCAACACCCAGGCCAGTCTTGGGGAGCGATGACTCCAGCGGTGATCACGGCTGAATTCGTTCGTTCAGAAGTGGCTAGAGGTCGCGCTATCATTCCGGTGAATATTAATCACCCTGAGAATGAGCCAATGGCAATTGGGAGAAACTTTTTAGTAAAAATCAACGCCAATATTGGTAACTCAGCGGTGGCTTCGACCATTGACGAGGAGGTTGAAAAAATGCGTTGGGCGACGAAGTGGGGTGCTGACACTGTGATGGATTTATCAACGGGTAAGAATATCCACGCCACACGTGAGTGGATTATTCGTAATTCACCAGTTCCTATTGGTACCGTTCCTATCTACCAAGCACTTGAAAAAGTGAACGGTAAGATTGAAGATTTAACGTGGGAGTTGTTCCGTGACACACTGATTGAACAAGCCGAGCAGGGTGTTGATTACTTCACTATTCACGCCGCTGTACTCAAGGCATTCGTACCTCATACGGCGAAGAGAATGACAGGGATTGTTTCTCGAGGTGGTTCTATTTTAGCAAAATGGACCATTCAGCATAATAAAGAAAACTTCTTATACGAGCATTGGGATGATATCTGTGATATTTGTGCCGCTTATGACGTGAGTTTCTCAATCGGAGACGGTCTCAGACCAGGCGCGATTGCGGATGCTAACGATTACGCTCAACTTGCTGAGTTGGAAGTCCAAGGTGAGTTGACCAAGCGAGCTTGGGCAAAAGGCTGTCAAGTGATGAACGAAGGTCCAGGTCACGTGCCTATGCATTTGATTCAAGAAAACATGCAGAAGCAAATCGAATGGTGTCACGAGGCTCCATTTTATACCTTAGGCCCGCTCACGACTGATATTGCACCGGGTTACGACCACTTCACTTCAGGAATTGGAGCGGCTCAGATTGGTTGGTATGGTTGTGCGATGCTTTGCTACGTGACGCCTAAAGAGCATTTAGGGTTGCCTAACCGTGATGATGTTCGTGAAGGGGTGATCACTTATAAGATTGCAGCTCACGCCGCTGATTTGGCCAAGGGACACCCAGCCGCTCAAATCAGAGATAACGCGCTGTCGAAATCTCGCTTTGAATTCCGTTGGAGAGACCAATTCGCACTCGGATTGGATCCAGCTCGTGCGATTTCATTCCACGATGAGACTCTGCCAGCAGAAGGCGCGAAAACCGCTCATTTCTGCTCCATGTGTGGACCTACGTTCTGTTCGATGAAAATCACAGCAGATGTTCGTAAGTACGCCGCTGAGCAAGGTGTTATTTAGGGGTGTTTAGGCTCTTTGTGTGCCTTTGCACTTAAGATTGAATCGAATCGCTTGCTTTGAAAAGCGATTCGATTGTTCTTTCTTTTTAATAAATAACAACTCAAGGGTTGAGTTCGCATCAATCCTTTTGTATTCAATAAGAATGAGAGCGTTTTGCTTATTTATTCTTACCTTTTTGAAGTGCTTGTTTTTGACGCAAGCAGCCAATGCTCAGGTTTTATTGCCAAAAGGGCAGGAAAAGCAATTACCGCTTGCCTTGAAAGATTGGGTCAGCTGGTCAACGTGGGATCACTCAACCGCTCCTGCTCTCTATAATAAAAAGAGCCACAAGCTTAAGGTTTGGCCCTCGGCATTAAACCTTTCAGTCAATCCAACCAAGGGTTCTTTTGATATTAAGATTAATGTTTTTGAGCCCTCATGGATTCAACTGCCCGGCAATAGCAAGACCTGGCCCTTACAGGTTACCTCAAACGGAGAACCGGCTAGGGTTTTATCCAATAATGAGAAGCCTGTGATTTTCTTAGAAAAAGGCCTCTGGAATATTGAGGGTGAGTTTCACTGGAATAAAATGCCTCAGACTCTTCAAATCCCATCCACTGTTGGGCTCTTGAATCTTAGTAAAAACGGTGAAAAGATGAAAGCTCCAAGCTGGAACCGTAGTGGCAACATCTGGCTCAAAAGAACTTCTCAAGAGACAACCGACAAGGACTATCTATCGACGAAGGTATACCGCCACTTGCAAGACGGAGCGCCCATTAAACTCCTTACTGAGGTCGAACTCATTGTTGCGGGGAAAAGTAGGGAAGTGAAGCTCGGTTCTATCCTGCCTGAAGGCTGGACACTCACGTCTCTCAGCAGCCCTATTCCT
>CALLBE010000037.1 GCA_938001985.1 uncultured Verrucomicrobiales bacterium
CGAGGTGATGAGCTCAGGAATGGAGGCGAGTGAGGCGCCTACGAAAATACTGAATAGGATAAAGGAGGTGAACTCTCGGGTTGAGATCTCACCACGAGTTAGCATTCCCGCACCAAACCAAGCGACAATGGCGATGGTTCCGAACATGACGCCAATGATGAAGCTGATGAAGCTAGCGCGAGGTAATAAGGACTTTTGAACCGCGGTGAGAAAACGCCCTAACTGCTTGTGGTAGCGTTTTTCTTCAATCGGCTCATTGGCGAATGATTTTACATTACTGATGCTCTGGATGGACTCTTCGACGACTACATTACTTTCAGCCAGGTTGTCTTGAGCCGTTTTAGAAAGGTTTTTAATCCTGCGGCCGAATAAGCTAATTGCGATAATCACGATCGGGATGGTGGCGAGCATGAAGAGTGATAGCTTGGTGGAGGAGATGAAAATAAAGATGATACCACCAATCAAGATGACGGATTGTCTACAAATCTGAGGAACGGTGCTGGTGAGGGTGTCTCTTAAGATGGCCAAATCGTTGGAGATTCTAGCACTGATTTCGCCAGTGGATTGTTCCATGAAAAAGCCCATGGGGAGTTTAAGCACTCGGCTGAATAGATCCTTGCTGATGTCGGCGACGGCGTTTTCAGCTGAATAGACAAAGCCTTGGAAGCGCAAGAAGACGAGAACAGACTGGATGGAGAGGACTATTAAGAGGTTGATGATGGTTTGGTTGATGTTTTTTAAAACAACGCCAGTGTCGGATCCTGCGAGTAGGGCATCAGAAGGAGCGCCGATTAGATCTCTTAAAAAATAAGGGAATGCCAATGATAAAAAAGCGGTGGTGAGCAGGGCAATGGTCGAAGGGATGAAAATCCAGCGGTAAGGAATAAGATAAGAATAGAGGATGAAAACCCCATTCTTTTTAACTTTATTCTTATTTTTGTCCTGACTGCTCATGAGGGGTAGATTGATACAGTCACGTTACGAACTCAATGCTTTGTTCTAAAAAATTAAAACAATAAGCGGTGAGTTTAATTTATTGAGTTGATTAAAACCTTTGGATTGACCTATACCTCTAATAATCAAACAAACGAATATGGGTAAGAATTTATACGAAAAAGTCTGGGAAGCACACACTGTCGGTCAGCTTGAAGATGGTAGAACTCAACTTTTTATCGGAACTCACTTAATTCACGAGGTGACGAGCCCGCAGGCTTTTGGGATGCTTCGTGAGTTGAATTTAAAAGTAAAGTACCCTTCACGTACCTTTGCAACCGTTGATCACATCGTGCCAACAGACAGCACGGAGTCTCCATTGGCGGATCCATTGGCAGAGGAGATGATCAACGAACTTCGTAAAAATACGGATGAGTTCGGTGTGACTTATTTTGATTTAGCTTCCGGTAAACAAGGTGTGGTTCACGTGGTGGGTCCTGAGCAAGGAATTACAGTTCCAGGTTCAACCATTGCTTGTGGTGACTCCCACACAGCAACACACGGTGCGTTTGGTGCGATTGCATTTGGTATCGGAACGACTCAAGTTCGTGATGTTCTAGCGTCACAGACCATGGCAATGGGCAAGCTCAAGGTCAGACGTATTGAGGTTGAGGGTGAGCTTAGACCGGGTGTTTATGCGAAGGACGTGACGTTACACATCATTCGTTTGTTGGGTGCTAAAGGCGGTATCGGCTATGCATACGAGTACGCAGGTGGCGTTTTTGAGCGCATGACCATGGAAGAGCGCATGACAGTTTGTAACATGGCGATTGAAGGTGGCGCTCGTTGTGGTTACATCAATCCAGATGAAACCACGTTTGAGTATTTAAAAGGACGTCCTTACGCGCCTTCTGAAGATCAGTGGGATGACGCGGTTGCTAAGTGGAAAGCTTACGCATCAGATGAAGACGCTTCTTATGATGATATTGTCAAAATCAATGCTTCAGAGATTGAGCCGACTGTGACTTGGGGGATTTCTCCAGACCACGGTTTGGGAATTAATGAAACCATTCCTTCACCAGAAGACACCGATGATTTGGTTCAAAAGGCGACGATTCAAGAAGCACTTGAGTACATGAAGCTTCCGGCTGGAACTCCGATTAAAGGCGTGGGAATCGATGTTGCGTTTATTGGTTCTTGTACGAATGGTCGTATTTCAGATTTTAGAGAAGTGGCTAAATACCTCAAAGGCAAAAAAGTTGCACCGAATATTAAAGCGATTGCCGTGCCTGGTTCTCAAATCGTTGCGGCTATGGCGAAGCAAGAAGGCTTGGATAAGATATTCGAAGAAGCTGGCTTTGAATGGCGTGGAGCGGGTTGCTCTATGTGTTTGGCAATGAACCCGGATAAATTAATTGGGGATCAAATCTGTGCATCATCTTCCAACCGTAACTTTAAAGGGCGTCAAGGTTCATCTACTGGACGTACAATCCTGATGTCTCCTGTGATGGTGGCTGCTGCCGCTGTTGAAGGTTGCGTTGCGGACGCTAGAGAGACTTTTAGTTTCTAAGGAGAGTTAATCTTTTTCATAACGCCTTCGTTTTTAAAAGAAACGAGGGCGTTTTTTTGTGCTCTGTTTTTCCCTTACACGCTTTTTATTTAAGGAGACGTCTAGGGATAGGGAGGTTTTTAAGGATCTAAAGCATCAAGCTCATTGGTATTGGTTTTCTAAGGGGTATAAAAAAACACAGGCCTGATGACCTGTGTTTACTGATTTTTAATGAAGAAGCTAAGTTTAAAAAACTCCTACGCTTCTAATTCAGCAATGTACTTCTCAGCTTCGAGAGCCGCGGCACAACCTTGACCGGCTGCGGTGATGCCTTGACGATAGAAGGTGTCAGCGACATCGCCAGCTGCGAAAAGCCCAGGAGTTTTTGTCGCCGTGCGACCTGGCACTTGAATTGCATAGCCAGATTCGTCGAGATCAACCAAGCCGTTTACGAATTGTGTATTAGGAGTGTGACCAATCGCCATGAATACGCCCTCTACAGCGAGTTCGCTGAAGCTGCCGTCAACGGTGTTTTCTAGCTTAACTGCGCGAATGTTACCGTTCTCAGCTTGGATGTATTCTGCAATTGTCGCGTTCCAGACCATCTCAATCTTGTCGTTGTTGATGGCTCTTTTTGCCATGATTTTTGAAGCTCTCAATTCGTCTCTGCGGTGAATTAAGTAAACTTTGCTTGCGAACTTGGTTAAGAAGTCAGCTTCCTCACAGGCACTGTCACCGCCACCGATCACACAGACAGGAACATCGCGGTAGAAAGCACCATCACAAGTAGCACAAGCCGTAAGCCCGTGACCGCCTTTGACAAGGTCTTCTTCACCCTCAAGACCCAAGTAACGAGCCGAAGCACCCGATGAAATGATTACGGTCTGAGAAAGGATTTTTTCACTGCCAATAGTGATAGTGAATGAACCGTCATCGTTCTTCTCGATCAAATCTACTTTTTTATAATCAACACGAGCGCCAAACTTTTCAGCTTGTTGCTGCATCTTAACCATCAAATCAGGACCCATGATACCGTCAGGGAAACCTGGGAAGTTCTCAACATCGGTGGTTGTGGTCAACTGACCTCCTGGTTGAGCACCTGTCAAAATCAAGGGAGATAGGTCTGCTCGTGCTGCATAAATTGCGGCTGTGTAACCAGCAGGGCCCGTACCAATAATCACTACTTTTTCCATGCTGGTAACATGAACCTTCCGTGTTATGGGGTCAAACTCTTTAGCGGGTTTAATTAACTATAATGAAAACCTTATAACCCAACACGAAGTCAAATAAAGGAGAGGTGATCATCGAGCGGGTAAATGGCAATGGATTTTTATTTTTTCATCTTAATGCAATTTACTTGCAGTATTTAATTATCGCAATTAAATTGCATTAAGTGATGATTGAAGAGGCCAACTATTCTTTTTTTCTAAGAGACCTGACGAATGGTCTTCAGCAACAAATGTTCTTTTGGGGGCAGGATGTTGTGCTCCCAAGTGGCAACTTTCTCAAAGAGCAAGGGTTTGAGCGCAGTCCCTCAAAAGGTCTCAAGGGAACCAGCTGCTATCGATTGCCTTGGCAAAACGGTCACATTGAACTCTATGGGGCGTGTGCCGGATGGTATGGGCCAGATGGAGGCTTTACCTTTGTTCGTCCACGCCGCCGCTGTTTTCTTTGGTCATCAAATAAAGAAACACCCATCCCTGGAGCTTGGGCTAAAGAATACCTACAGCCCGCTCGTAAAAAAGAGTTATACAAGGCCTCGCTTCCTTTTCTTGACTGGCTGATTGCCTATGAGGAGGCCGTTGTGAATCGATTTGGAGAGGCGTATCGCCATGAAAACTTTAGAAAATACCGAAAGGTTCCTAAAGCGAAGCAATGG
>CALLBE010000038.1 GCA_938001985.1 uncultured Verrucomicrobiales bacterium
ACCTGCTCAAGAACGTTGTAAAAATCAGCACCTACACGGTCAAGTTTGTTAACGTAGATTACACGAGATACACCTGCGTCATCTGCATAACGCCAGTTAGTTTCAGACTGAGGCTCAACACCACCAGATCCACAGAATACACCCACGCCACCATCAAGAACCTTGAGTGAACGGTAAACTTCTACGGTGAAGTCAACGTGACCCGGAGTGTCGATGATGTTGAAACGGTGTTTCTCAAACTGGTTGTCTTCACCTGCCCAGAAAGCCGTGGTTGCAGCCGACTGAATGGTGATACCACGCTCAGCTTCTTGCTCCATGAAGTCAGTGGTTGATTCACCATCGTGAACTTCACCAATTTTATGAATTTTTCCTGTAAGAGAAAGGATTCGTTCTGTTGTGGTTGTTTTGCCCGCATCCACGTGGGCAAAGATTCCAATATTACGATATTTACTAAGATCTGCTGACATAACTGTACAATTTATCCTTGTTGCTAAGTTTATTGCTAGCGGTTCGTTTCTATTTGGCAATCATAGATTTATCTTTTTGAAAAAATACCTGAACGAGGTTTTTTAGGGGAAGGCTTATTTTTTTCAAAACCGAGGTTTTAATGCTTCAGTTAACTAGGAGTAATGTATTGATTTTTAAAGGTTTAATAAGGGTTTGAGACTCTCTTGATAAAAAACTCCTTTAATATTCAATAAACCCTGCTAAAAAACTCGGCAATGTCGAAGAAACCAGTTGTTCTTATTATTCGTGATGGTTGGGGTGAAAACCCAGGCGGTAAAGCCACAGCTGAGCAGGATGGAAATGCTGTCATTCTAGCTGATACTCCTTTTCACGATTATTTAAATGCGAGATACCCTAAATCATTCTTAAGTGCTTCAGGCCTTGATGTTGGATTGCCAGCAGGTCAGATGGGGAACTCAGAAGTGGGGCATTTGAATTTAGGTGCTGGCCGTATTGTTTATCAGGATTTAACACGTATTAATAAGTGTATTCAGGATGGTGAACTGGGTTCTCAGCCTGTGCTGGCAAATGCTTTCTCTTTAGCAAAGGAGTCAGGTAAGCGTATTCACTTATTCGGTTTGGCTTCAGATGGTGGTGTTCATTCTCACCAAGATCACATGGCAGAAGTGGTTAAAGAAGCTACGGCTGCAGGTGTCGAAGAGATTTACTTACACGCGATCACGGATGGTCGAGACACGTCTCCAAAGGGCGGGGCTGACTATTTAGCAAAACTGGAAGCGGATATTGAAGGTTCGAATGGTAAAATAGCGACGGTGATTGGGCGTTATTTTGCAATGGATAGAGATAAGCGCTGGGACCGAAACAAGCTGGCTTGGGATGCGTTCATGCTAGGTAAGGGAGAGTCCATTGTTGATAAAAAACCATCAGAAGCGGTAGCGGCTTGCTATTTAGGTGATGATGCGACGAGTGACGAGTTTCATCAGCCTATGATTTTTGAATTGCCGAATCAGCAGCGAATTCAAGAAGACGACGTGGTGATCTTCTTAAATTTCAGAGCGGATAGAGCTCAGCAATTGACACAGGCGTTTACGATTCCTGATTTTGATGGTTTTGACAGAGAAGTGACTCCTAAGGTGAATTACTTCACGATGACGGAGTATAATCCTGACTATGATTGTGAAGTTATCTTCCCACCAAGTACTTATCCTAATGTTTTAGGTGAAGTCGTTGCTGAAGCTGGGTTAACTCAGTTAAGAATTGCTGAAACCGAAAAGTATCCACATGTGACCTATTTCTTTGATGGTGGTGTGGAGATGGAGTTGAAAGGCAAGGAGAAGGAGTTGATTCAATCTCCTAATGTTGCGACTTACGATCTTCAGCCTGAAATGAGTACGAACCAAGTTTTGGATAGACTGATTCCTCGCTTGAAAGAGTTTGATCTAGTAATCCTTAATTTTGCCAACCCTGACATGGTGGGGCATACGGGAGATGTTGCTGCTGTGTGTAAAGCGGTTGAAACTATTGACGCCGGCGTGAAAGCGGTGACAGAAGAGGTTTTAAGATTGGATGGTAAGCTTTTGATTACGGCAGACCATGGTAACTGTGAATACATGGTGAAGTCTGATGGCTCGCCTCATACTGCTCACACGACTTACCCTGTGCATATTTATTATGTTGCCAATGATGTAGAAGGCGTTGAGCTGCGAGATGGTATACTAGCCGATGTTGCACCTACCTTATTGGAGCTGTTAAATGTACCTAAGCCTGAAGAAATGAGCGGGGACGCTTTATTGAAGTAGACTAGCTGTAATCTGATTCTAATAGGCTTTTCTTAAGTTCGATAGAAATTCTAGAGCTCAAGTTAAGCGATTGGGAGATTGTATATCTTATAGGGTCTCTGCTACCATCATCAAATGAAGCGTGCTTTTTGTAGGTTAATCTTATTCATGTTGAGCGCCACTCTTGTGGGTGCTGAGACGTGGGATGTGCAAAAGGAAGGTTCTTTTGAGTACGTTAAGGCCTCTCAGGTTAAGGAGTTTTATGGGTTTTCTACATTAACGGTTGAGGAGGACTTCTTCGAGCTTGAGACGTCTGATCTTAGGTTTTCTTTTGAAGAAGGGCGCTCCGTAATGATGGTGAACGGGATTAGGCATGTCTTGACCACTCCTAACCTGGTGCGAGGGAGCGAGGCTTTGATAGGGAAGCGTGATGTGATTTTTTTAATCGACCCTATTTTACGTCCTGACCATTTGAAAAAAGTACAGCCGTTGGATGTTATCGTCATTGATCCCGGTCATGGGGGGAAGGACCCAGGGACACAGTGCGCCTTGGGGTATGAAAGTGAATTGAATCTCATCATTGCCAAAAAGGTAAAAGCTCAGCTAGTGAAGCAGTTGGGTGATCGTGTTCGGGTTTTATTAACTCGTTATGAGAATAAGACGCTTTCGTTAAGAGAGCGGGTTGATATTGTCACCAAGTATCCGAACTCTATTGTTGTGAGTATTCATGGGAATGGTATTGGGGGGATTCAGGCCAAGTCAATTGAGGGGGTGGAGACCTTCATCATGTCTCCTGAGGGTGTGGCTGGTTATAATACGGCAAATACAAGTTCCGTTGATCAGCGTCGCTTGGGGAATAACTTTGATCAGAGTAATGCTATTTTAGGAACATCCATTCATACAGAATTAATCAAAGCCTTGCCTCAAGCTAAGGATAGAGGGCTTAAGCGTGCGCGTTTTGCTTTGGTGCAAGCGGTTCCGGTTCCTGGAGTCTTGATCGAGACTGGTTTTTTAACCCATCCTGAGGAGCATAAGCGGCTTTTTAATGAAAAGTATCAAGATCGAATTGCGCTAGCGGTTACTAAGGGCTTGGTTCGTTATTATAATGTGAGTCGTTTTGTGAACGAGGTGTTTCGATTGAGGGAGGGGATTTCCGAATAAGGAATTGGATAAGGTAGAGCCTAGTGGTTTTACTTTATGCTAAAAAAACTTTTGAAGATTAGCTGAGAGTGTTACTTTTTTAAAGCTTACGAAGTAGATGAGATCGCGCCGAAAGAAAACGAATAGATGGTCCCGAGGGAGTGCTTATCAAGACTACTATCGGTTGAATGTGCGTTTGGATGAGGTCAAGAGCGAGTCCAATGATAAGGTTGCGGGTAAATTATTGTTAATAGGGGGTGTGTTTTTGCTGGGGGTGATTTGTATGTTTGTTCATGCGTATCTAACTCAAGGGATTCAAAAGCCAATCATCACTCATGTGAAGGAGTCGAGAGAGCTGGATGTTCCTTACTTTGCGTTGACGGAGAAAGAGTTGGAGCTGTATCAGGATTATAAAATACAGAAGGGAGATACGCTTTGGAGTATTTCAAAAAAACTGAAGCTTCCTCTTAAAAAAATCAAATCTATCAACAAAATGAGTTCGGATAATATCACGGTTGGTCAGGAAATTAAAATTCCTGTGAAAAAAAAGTTGCCTTAATGGATAACTAAGGTTAAAAAAACCATCCAATTTTTCTCACTATGAACATTATCACTAAAATCGAACAAGAACAGTTAAAGGAAGAAGTCGCTGATTTCAATGTAGGTGATTCTGTTAAAGTTCATACTCGAGTAAAAGAAGGCAATAAAGAGCGTATTCAGATTTATGCTGGATTGGTTATTGCTCGTAAGGGTGGTGGCGTAAACGCATCATTCACAGTTCGTAAGATTTCTTATGGACAAGGTGTTGAGCGTGTGTTCCCAGTTCACACACCAAGAATTGAGAAAATCGAAGTGATCTCAAGAGGTAAAGTGAGAAGAGCTAAGTTGAATTACTTGAGAGACCGTATTGGTAAAAAAGCTCTTTTAGTTAAAGCTTCGAATAAGAAGTAATCTTAAATTCTTTATTATATAACTACGAAGCCAGTCATGTGACTGGCTTTTTTATTGTTCTCGCTACCTGTTTTAGAAAGGGAGCTAAACGTGGAGTGTTTCAAATACAGGGTCTCGAAATACAGTACTTCGTGATGATTTGGTTTTTATTTTTGAGATGTCTCTAATTGTCGCAAAATTTATATAAAAGTGAGATTGTATTTTGTGAGTAGATAGCTCAATGTTTTCGCCATGAGCTTAGATACTAAGGAGAAAATTTTTGTCAGTGAAATATCTTACAATAAGGCGAAGGCTACATTTGAAGAGTTAACCGCTTCAACTGAGTTTGAATTTGTGGGAGTACCTGAGGAGGAGTCTGCTTTGGCAGATAATATTAAATCGAACGGTGTTCGTGGTTTTATTGCCGATTTATATCCTTATGAAGGAGCTCTTTATGAGGCTTTGGGAGAGAATGGCGCGATTTCTAGATATGGAGTGGGTCACGATAGTATTGATAAGCAAAAGGCGACAGCAGCAGGTGTTCATGTTGCGAATACACCAGGCGTTTTAAATAATGCAGTCGCAGAGCAAGCAATTTGGTTTTTAGGAGCTTTGGCGCGTAAGGTGGTTTCAACTGATCGTGGCATGAGAGCTAATCAGTGGGCGCCAGAACAAGGTGTTGAGGTTAAGGGACGTAAGTTAACTATCCTTGGGTTTGGTCGTATTGGGCAAGAGATTTGTCGTAAGGCTGTCTTTGGTTTGGGTATGGACGTGACTGGTTATGATTTAGCAACTCAGGATGATTTTGTGAGATTCTCTGGGAAATCATCATTTGAAGAGTTTCAAAAAGAGGTTCCTGTTTCGAAAATTTCTAATGATTTGAAAGAGGCTGTTTCTGATGCTGACTTCGTAATTATTATGATGGCGGTTACGCCTGAAACGGTTGGTTTTGCTAATAAAGAGCTCTTCAGTTATATGAAGCCTTCTGCTCAGTTGATTAATACAGCTCGTGGCGCATTGGTTAATGAGAATGATTTGTACGATGCTTTGCAAGCTGGTGACATCACGGGTGCTGCTTTAGATGTCTTCATCGAGGAGCCTTATAAGCCACAAGACGAAAGCAAAGACTTGAGAACACTTCAGAATATTGTGATCACACCGCACGTGGCATCCAATACGGAAGAAACAAACCATGCGATGGCGACGACAGCGGCTCACAATGTCATGACGATTTTAACGGAAGGTGCTGACGCTTGTAAAAATATTGTGAATCGTTAATTTTAACTCTACTTATCTAGCTTCTCATTTTGAAGTTGAGTTGGGTGAGTTGATTTAAAAGCAAAGAAGGCTCCATTACTGATAATTTGATTTAATTTTAAGTCTTAGAGTTTTCTTTCTTTAGTTGGCCTTCTGTTTTAGAAGGCTATTTTTTTATCCCCATATTTTGCGGGTTGCACTCACCTTTAATAAACGTATTCTAATCGGGTATATTCACACACATGCAAGCAGATCAAAATTCAAATACTAACGAGGGCTCAGCTCAATATACATTGTGTCAGTCTCAAGTGAATTTATCATCAACCTGGCAAAGGGTGTGTGAGGAAGCTAAAAAAATGGCTGATAACGAACCTGCTTTACGAGCGTTACTCGAGGATGTGATTTTTAACTCTTCTTGTTTGGAAGAAGCGATTGCGGTTCGATTGTCACGTAAGTTAGCAAGGGAGGATATGACTCGTCATGAGTTGGAGCCTTTGTTGAAAGAGATTTTATCAAGCGATAAGCATATTGTTGAAAGCGCTACATCAGATATGTTGGCTATTGTTGATCGAGATGCTGCGTGTGTGAGTGTTTTAGAGCCCTTATTATTTTTTAAAGGTTTTGCTTCCATGCAAACGTATCGAATTTCTCATTCCCTTTGGAATTCGGGTCGAAGAGACCTCGCTTTGTATTTCCAAAGTATCGGTTCGGAGGTTTTTGGGGTTGATATTCACCCAGCCGCTCAGATTGGTTGTGGTATTTTAATGGATCATGCAACGAGCGTTGTGATTGGAGAAACCGCTATCGTCGAAGACAATGTGTCGATTATGCACGAGGTGACTTTAGGTGGGACCGGGAAGGTGAATGGAGATAGGCACCCTGTAGTTCGCACCGGTGTGATGATAGGTGCAGGAACTAAAATTTTGGGACGCGTCGAGATTGGGGCTTACACCAAGATTGGTGCAGGGAGTGTTGTCCTAAAGGATATTGCTAGTAAAAAGACAGCGGTTGGAGTTCCGGCCGTCGTGGTTGGCGAGGTTCATGATTGCCCAGCCGAGTTGATGGATCAGGAGATTTAACGTATTCCGTCCGTTTATGGGTGGAAGGTTGAAAAGGAAGGGGGAAACTCCCCCGCCTTTCTT
>CALLBE010000039.1 GCA_938001985.1 uncultured Verrucomicrobiales bacterium
TCCCATCGGGGCCAAACTTTGTATTAACAGGGCGGAATCGATCATCTGTAGAAGTCAAAAAGCTAAGCTTTTCCCATTGGTCATCTGGGCGAACCACTTGTTCGTAATCTCGGTTTTGTGGCAATCCTTTTTTAGGTAAGAATGCACCTACAGTGGCCCCTGCTGATTCAGATATGAACAATGCACCCTTCCACTCTTCGCCGAAGTTATTCGCGCCATTAACCGCAATCCCACTGATGGAGGAAACCGTTTTCTGACGCCCAAATTTATCCATTTTACCGGGCTTATAGTTTCTGTTATAGTCCGTGTTTGGTTTTGTTGCGTAAAAAGCTTGGTCCTTTACGGCATACTGTTTTTTCCCCTCAGTTTCCCATTGGTTATCATAAATAGCCCAATCGCCTATGATCCAAGTGCTGTTGTGATTATAAAGCAGACGACCATATGAGTCGGTATCAATTCCCCATTGTCCACGGTTGAGTGTGAGCTCTTCAACTAGCTTTTTATTTTGCCATTGGAAGCGACGGTTGGATTTGGAGTTGTACATCCAATTATCTAAAGAAAATAACATACCATTTTCAGAATGCTCTAGGTTCTGCATGGCGCTTTCCGCATAAGGTCCTACGGAAACCACGGAGTCTGCTTTTAAATCACCATCTTTGTCTTCACAAAACAAAAGCTCTCCAGAAACAGCGACAATAACACCTCCGTGAACGTGAGTGATTGAACGGACATTATGAATACCCTCTAAGAAAGTCGTCGCCTTGTCCATTCGGCCGTCATTATCAGTGTCCTCTAAAACAATGACTCGGCTTTCTTTTGCATGTTCATTGGTTGCTTCGACATCCTGCATGTAACCTTGCATTTCACCAACCCAGAGACGGCCTTTTTCATCAAATTCTGTGAAAACAGGGGCTTTAATGAGAGGCTCGGAAGCCACCAGTTGGATTTCAAACCCTTTGGGTAATTTGAAAGTTTTAAGTGTTTCTTCTGGTGTCAATACAGGCGACTTACCTTTTACATATTTACTCCAGTTGTTGATCTCCATTAAATGATCTTCATTTTTCTTAGGCTTAGAAAAACCCAAAGAGATAAAAAGGCTCGTGAATATAAAGAGATAGAAGAGTTTCATTTCGAAGTAAGTTAAAAGGCTGATTAAATTTATCAATCCCCTTTTTCTCTAATTTTAATCAAGACCAGAGCGGTTTAAGATTACACATGCTCATTGAGGCTGGAGGTCAGTTGTTCCATGAGATCTGCATTGGATTGGTGTCCTAGTTTTTCAAAGCTGATTTTTAAATTAGCAAGAATACGTTGCAGAATCTTGCCTAGCGAGCAGGGGTTCTGAATCGATGAGCGTGCAATTTCAGATAGTTTTTGAGGATTAGATAGCAATTCTTCGATTGCGATTTTTCGGCCGTTTGAAAAGGCGTCGACGAGGACTTCCTCGCCGTCAATGACGGTATGCGCCAAGAAATGCCCTGGTAAATTACAGCCATAAACGGAGAAGCCTAGGCGCTTGCCAACAAGCATCAAGATCACGGCTAAGGCAATAGGATTGCCTTTACCATTATTCAAAACCCAGACCAAATCACTGTTAAAAGGATTGTAGTAATCCGTACGGTTACCCACGAGCGTTTGATTGCCAAAGAGCTCATCGATTACGTTATCAAGCGTCGGTAATGGGTGTTTAGCTTCGATTTCCTCAGCCTTTTCATCCAATAAGTCGGACAGTAGAGAGCGGGTGTGAACTCCGTCATGGAGAAAGTCTGAGATTTGCTGGAGCATGCTCTCAAAAACATCCCAGTCTCCATCCGCCGTGGCTAATGAGCTGTCTGGGATTTGCCACTCCTCTTTCAATCGAGCTTGGCGCGCTGGCGCAATGATTTTTGACAGATTGCTTTCTTCAGAAATAGACAGCTGTAGCCCCAGTTCTTCAATTTCATGGCTGACATCACCGCCTGTTTTCCAAAGTTCGGCACGAACCGCGGCTTGAACAATCGGGTCATTATCGTCAAGTAGCTTGATCAAATGAGGTAGTTTTTCGGACGTCATGGATGTCAATAGTAAGAGCGTTAAGGTTAATTAGAGAGCGAGGGCTAGGCGTCGTTATTGTTTTTTAATTCTTGGATTTCTTTCCTAATTTTTTCTAAAGCTCGCTCTCGAGCCGCAGCGTAGTTTTCAGCACGCTCTTTGTCCTCAATAAGTTGATCAATAGATTTCTGAGGACGAAACCAGAGTAAGAACCCAAGCAAAAGCCCCAAAAGCAACATCACGCCGAGTAAGATGAGGTGGCCGGTTTCAAAAGTTTCGCAAAACGCGATCACTTGATCGATAATAAGGGAGCTATTCATTGGAGATATTGGGGATAAAGCGGTAGTAGGCAATCACAGAAAACCGTTTGAGATCATTCGCCCAAACAGGCCCTTCATCTAAATTATGAACCACCCAGAATTGCTCTTGGTTTTCAGTGGTTTTAACAGGGGTTAGGAACCCTGCGTGAACATCTCCATTCGGCAAGCGCCAAGCAACGATGTCGCCTATTTGCAGTTCACTAGGGTCAGTGGATTTGCTCAAGACCTGACCGTGTTGAGAGATGTAGTACAAAATATTCTCAAGCCGACGGTGATCCACGCTGGGATTGGGTGGTTGAAAGTCCCAAAGCTTGGGATAGTGCTCAAAGTTGGCGAGCAGGTCTTCATGAATCGCCTGCTGGAAGTCAAACCCAATAGAGCGGTAAGCGCGCACAATCAAATCCGCGGCCATGCCCATGTTAAGAGGAACGTCACCGAGCGGGTAGGTCAGTGTGGGGAGTTGCTTGTTTAAGATCACTTCCTTTTCTGTTCTTTTCAAAGCAAAACAGGCCAGTTGCTCATTCAAATCTCCTGTCGATAGCTTGGCGCAAAGAGTCTCAACATCATTTGAGACATTGGCGTCACTGATGTAGTATTTGTACAACTGTAATGAACCATACGCGATGCCTCCCAAAACGATGATAGAGGCGAGAAGGGTCTGAATTGACTTCCCAAGACGGCTCGATAAGAAAGAAGGCTTACCCCGTTTTTTACGAAGTATTTTAAAGGCCTTTTTCCCCTGCGTGAACATTTGAGAGCTTTTTTATCTTAAAAGGTCGATAAAGACAACTCTTCGATTAAATCTGGGTTAAAAAAGTGAGAAAAAGGCTTGTCAGAAATAAAACTTCCATCTTAAGATCCTCATCCCGACTTGTTGGGATTAACTCCGGTGTAGCTCAGTGGTAGAGCGGGTGACTGTTAATCATTAGGTCGTAGGTTCGAACCCTACCACCGGAGCCATTTATAAGCCGCTTAAGTTTAATGACTTGAGCGGCTTTCTTTTTTTTATAATGGGAGGTTGAGGGGCTTTTATGGGAGTGGTTCTAGAAGAGAGAGTCCAGTTGTAGAGCCGCCAGATGCGTTGAGGCAAGCCAATGCTATGGGTTGGCTTGTAGGTTCATTCTTTTCGCGGCAAGAGATCTGCAAGACTTATTTCTTTAGTTTCTAAATTTTTTAGTCCCTGTTTTTCTGTATATGTATATTCATGTAGAGTTAAATACCAATTTTTAAAGTCTTCTCGATTAATAGCACAGGCGTGCTTTTCTCCAAATTTAACCTTCAAACTTGAATCGTAGATAAGAATTTTAACCTTAAGTTTTTCCTCTTCTCTGTTTTGCAAAGAAAATTCAATGACACGATTTCCATCTTTTTTTTGAATCTTAGATATATCAAAATCCATAGCGGTCATCTCTTTGAGCTCAAAATATTTAACCCTAATCTTTTGCCATGTCACTGAGTCTATTTCCAGAGCAAAAGCTAATGAAGTAGTTATTAATAAAAGTAATAATTTCATATAAAAGTTAATTATTAGCCTTCCAATTTGCCGCTGCCCTTTTTGCTTGATCCATCTACCTGTACTAGGGTTGTAGCATCTAAAGCCGTAGTAAAATAGCCCTGAGGTGCAGTTTTTGGACTGAGTGCGTAAATCCCCATTGCCTTTATTGTTAGCAACTTTTACTCAGCAGCTAAAGGATAAAATGATAGAGGTGGTTTTGT
>CALLBE010000040.1 GCA_938001985.1 uncultured Verrucomicrobiales bacterium
ATGACTTTTTCTAAGCTGACAGCGATGGTTTCTTCCCCATCTTTTAAGTTCACGACGACTTCGCCATCGGAGTTGATATCAAAATAACCTTTTCCCCAACGGTCGATACCGTAGAGAGATTTCGATTCATCAATTGACCAGCTCATAAAATGAAAGTAGGTGGAAAATTAAGAGCTTGTGCAAGCTGTATTTAATCAATTATCTCAAAAATATTCTCACCTTTAAAAAGTTGAGAATCATTTAAAATTTTGCAACGGAGTCCCCCGCGACCCTTTAGGAAATCATTGGCGCCAGGGGCACAGGCTTGATCCATCCAATAGCAGGGTTTGGCTTCTTCAACGCCTAGGAATCTAGCTTCGCCAATGGAGAACTCTTTGCCAATCAGTGCGTTTAAATCAACGTCAGAAATGACCACGTTTCGGCGTAATTTTGAAGGGTGCAATAGACCGTCGCAAAGTGCCTGATTGAGCTCTTCGTAAACGGCATGATCAAAAAAAGTCAGCTGTCGTTTTGAATCGCTGCCTTCCTCATCATAATAGCGATCGCCCTTAATCCCATGCTTGGCGATTAAATCGATGGAGAGGAGGTCTAAGACTTCATGGTTGAGAGCCTCCATTCCATGGCGACCTCTGAATTGATGACCTTCCGAGATGAAGAGATGATGTATCCACGGCTGATTCATGGGAATGGTATAGCACTCTCAGTTTCGGTTTGGAAAACTTTTTTATCCATCTAGCATAAATAGCTGAGGTTTTGATTGATCGGGATTACGCCTTAGAGTAATAAATGGAAAGTGACTTCAACGTTTATCCAACCTTCTAAAGACCATTTTTTGAAGCATGCTCAGCCGGGCATGGTTGTTCCTATTGGTGTGACGGTTGCTGCTGATTTTGAAACGCCTATCGCTCTTTTTACAAAACTGGCAAGCGAAGACCCTGCGTTTTTATTTGAAAGCGCAGAAAGCTCAGCAAAAAGTGGGCGTTATTCGATTATTGGAATCAAGCCAAAATCAGTAATCACTTCACGAGGTTCTGAGATCGTCATTGAAGAGACGGGTAAAGAAGCTCAGGTGATTGAGCGTAAGCAAGATGTCTTGGCTGAGTTGGAGGAGATCCTGAGCCAATATAATTGGACATCGCTTGGGTTTGGCGAGGGCTTGCCTTTTTCTGGGGGCGCGGTTGGGACTCTTTCCTTTGATGCGGTGAGTCAGTTTGAGCCTTCGGTAGGTGAGTCACCTGAGAATGATCTAGAGTTTCCAGAGGCGGTGTTCATGATTGCTGATCAGGTGATTATTTTTGATCATCATTTACGCAAAGTTCACTATGTGGTGTCAGCCATTCTTGGTGATGAGAATCCTCAAGAGATTTATGAAAAAGCGGTGTTGCAGTTGAACCAATTATTGGAAGAAGCGAAGCAGCCTTTACCGCCTTATAAGCCAATTTGGAACGCACCTGTTCCCGAACAAGATTTTAAGAGTAATACAACGCAGGCTGAGTACGAGTCGGTTGTTTTGAAATGTAAGGAGTATATTGCTTCTGGTGACGTCTTTCAAGTGGTGCCTTCTCAGCGTTTTGAAACGCCGTATGAGGGTTCAGCAGTTGAGCTTTACCGAACTCTGCGGTTTGTGAATCCATCGCCGTACATGTTTATTTTACAATTACCTGAGTTCACCTTAGTGGGGAGTTCTCCAGAGGTTCATGTCCGTAATATGGGGAAACGCATTGAGATTCGCCCCATTGCAGGCACGCGTTGGAGAGGGCAATCCAGTGAAGATGACGATCGCTTAGCAGAGGATCTCTTGAGTGACCCTAAAGAGAGGGCTGAGCATTTGATGTTAGTTGATTTGGCTAGGAATGACGTGGGTCGGATTTCCAAGGCAGGGACGGTTAATGTCGATGACTTCATGATTGTCGAGCGTTACAGCCATGTGATGCATATTGTTTCAAATGTTTCAGGAGAATTAGCAGAGGGCTATTCCGCCTTTGATGTGATGCGTTCAACTTTCCCAGCGGGAACGGTGAGCGGAGCGCCTAAAATTCGAGCCATGCAAATCATCAACGAAGTTGAGAACACCCGTCGTGGTACGTATTCAGGTGCTGTGGGGTATTTCGGCTTTGATGGGTCCAGTGATTCTTGCATCACACTTCGAACGTGTTTACTTAAAAACGGAAAGGCTTATGTCCAAGCGGGTGCAGGTGTGGTTGCGGACAGTGATCCCACCTATGAATACGAGGAAACTCGCAACAAAGCTAAGGGCATGTTAAGAGCGGTTGAATTGGCTAAAATTGTACATAAGGAGGCAAATACATGTTACTAGTTATCGATAATTACGATTCATTCACTTACAATTTGGTTCAGTATTTTGGTGAACTGGGTGAAGAGATTAAGGTGATTCGTAATGATGAATGGACGGTGGACGAGGTGATTGCCTTCAATCCAGACCGCCTCTTGATCTCTCCAGGACCCGCAACGCCGAATGAGGCCGGCATTAGTTTAGAGGTGATTGAGCGCTTAGGTGGCAAAAAACCAATTTTAGGTGTCTGCTTAGGGCATCAGAGTATTGGGCAAGTGTTTGGAGGCGAAGTGGTTCGTGCTGAGCGTTTGATGCATGGCAAGACCTCTCCTATTTTACATGATGGTAAAAGTGTGTTCAAGGACCTACCTAACCCAATGATTGCGACGCGTTATCATTCATTGATTGTGCGCAGAGAAACCTTACCTGATTGCTTAGAGATCACTGCTGAGACCGCAGAAGGCGAAATCATGGGGCTTTACCACCCCGAGCTTAATATTCATGGAGTCCAATTCCATCCCGAGTCTATCTTGACAGAAAACGGCAAGTCATTGCTTAAAAACTTCTTGTCCTATTAGGCTCAACCCATTTTACAATGAACGCTTATATTGTTACGCATCCAGGAGGTGCTCATGCTGATGATTTTCTATCTTGTTGTTTATTATCAGCTAAGTATGGATTGCCTATCGAACGGCGAGACCCTGTAGAAGCAGACCTGAAGAACTCAGAGGTGTTTGTGGTTGATATTGGTGGTGAGCATGATCAGGCCTTGAATAATTACGATCATCACCAGTTCCCTATGGGGCAAGAGCCTGTGCAGTGCGCCTTGAGCTTGATTCTGAAGCATCTAGGCTTGTATGAAATAGCGTCTGCTCATTGTCCTTGGTTGGAAGTGGCTGAGCGAATGGATGTCTATGGACCTAATAAAACAGCCACCTGGCTGGGGGTGACTCGTGATCAGTTAGCGCAGTTACATTCGCCTGTTAATTTCAGCATTATCAAATTGTTTTCAAAGCAAACCGAGCTTCAGCCCAGCGATGCTTTGTATGAGATCATGAGTGCCATCGGCTCAGACATGATACAGTACCTTGAGAAGTTGGAGGACAAAATTAATTGGCTGAGAAAAGAGGCCTTAGTGCACCCAATCGAAAAGTCAGGAGGCAAGTTCCATGTGCTTCAGTTAGTTAGAGAAGAGACCATTCGCGATGATCAATCTTTAGGCGTTTTCCAATTTATTCAGGAGTATAACGATGCCCATGCTGAGGCTGAAATCATTGGCACTATCATGCCTGATCGAAGAGGTGAAGGGTATAGCCTGAGCCGTTATCAAGATCACCCAACTCTGGACTTCAACCGAGTTAAATCAGAGGAGCGTGTTAATTTTGTACACGCCTCTGGATTTGTGGCAAAGGTGGAGGCAACGGAAGAAGCTGACTTGTTGGCTCTGTTTTCAAAAGCGTTTGAATCCGTGAAATAACCCCCTTAACGGTTGAGGAAATGAAATTCCGTAAAGCACTCGCCACTGAGCCTTGTTCTCTAAATCAATTAGAGATCGTGGAAGCTGAGTTGGGAGAGCTTCACGAAGGGGAAATCAGAGTGAAGATGGCTTACGCGCCAATTCGCCATTCTGATTTAAATCACCTTTCTGATAATTATGGAACCGCTTCATGCTACCCCTTCACGCCAGGCGGTGAAGGCTCTGGCTGGGTGGTTGAGTCGAGACATTCAGCGTTCAGTGAGGGTGATTTGGTCATTCCTTTGAACCGAATGGAGGAGGGTACTTGGTCTGAAATGTGGCAGGCTTCGGGCGATCTCTTTTATAAAGTTCAATCAATCTCTGCCAAGCAAGCCGCCACCTTGAGAATCAACGCGCTGTCGGCTTTACTAATGCTCGAGAATTATCGAGGTGAAGGTGCGGTGTTAGTGAATGCGGCGAATTCTCATATCGGCTTTTGTTTGCTTACGATTGCTCAGGAACAGTCCATTCCCATCGTTGCGACGGTGCGAAATGAATCCTCAATGGCGGCCTTACAGGCTGAGTTTCCAGAAGCAACCATTAGGCTGGATGATAGAGAAATGATTGAGGAAATTCAGGCTTTCGCTCAGAAAACACCTATTAACTTAGCGCTCAATGCCGTGGGCGGTGAGAGTGGGTTTAGGCAGCTGAATTTATTAAATAAAGGAGGAACTCAAATCACGTATGGAGGCTTGTCAGGGAGTCCGACCAAAACCTCGGCGAGTGCATTGATTTTTAAAAACCTGACAATTAAGGGGTTTTGGCTTCAATCTGAGCTGGAAAAAATGACAAAGACTGAGGTTTGCCAGCGATTGAGAACACTGGAGGCTTTGGATTTAAAAACTCCAGAGGTTGAGTGGTTTACTTTTTAAAGCCACTCAGAGAGTGTTTCATTTCGACCGTTTTATTTTTACCCAATGGCTTTTTGCATTAGAGCGACATTGGGAAGGACTTGATTCCAGATTTGGAATGAAAGCGCCCCCTGCCATGCGAGCATACTTTTACCATTGGATGTTTTCACCCCGGCCAATTCAGCCGCCTTTAATAAAGGTGTTGGATCCGGATTGTAAATAGTATCGTAGACGGCTTGGTGAGACCCGAGCTGACTTGGGTCAAAGGGCAAGGCGTCAGTAGTTTTGAGGCCCAATGAAGTGGAGTTGATAAAGACATCAATGGAGTCAAACCAGGCGTGCGTGGTGAGGTTCTCAATCGTAATGGTTTCCACGGCTAAGTTAGGGTGTTTTGCTTGAATACGCTTTTTTAGTTCAATGATTTTATCAACCGAGCGATTTGCCAGTAGCAAGCGTTTGACCTGAGTGTTTGCGCAGGCTTGAGAAATCGCAGTTCCAGCGCCACCGCCGGCGCCAATCACAGCCACCGTACTTTGGTTAAAGGCAAGTTGAAAGTCTTGTTCTAGCGCATTCACCAAGCCGCCTCCATCGGTGTTGTAGCCCTTGAGTTCTCCGTTTTCTAAAAACTGGATGGTGTTGACGGCTCCAAATTCTTGGGCGCAAGCTCCGAGATGATGGCAAGCCTCTAGGGCTTCGAATTTATGAGGAACAGTGACGTTGACCCCCTTACAGCCCAGCTGATGTAAGTGGAGTAGAACTTTTTTAACCTCACCGGTTTCCACTAAAACCAGGCCATAAGCTTCGTCTTTATTTAAATCATCCAGTGCTGCATGATGCATTTGTGGGGATTTAGAATGTTGGATGGGATTCCCAAAGACAAAATAACGATAGGCCCCTCGATCAGAAGGAAGCTGGCTTAAATCCGTGATGGCTAGGATCTCTGCGGCTGTGAATTGAGAAGGTGTCATGGATGGGTAAAATTTATTAAGAAGGTATGTGGAAATACTAAGATTTCGAGAATAAATAAGAATTTATCTTTTAAATTCAAAGAGATTCGGGAGGCGGTGCTATTCTTGAAATTAAGATTAAATTGATATTTTCCTAGCTGGAGGTTGAACAATGATTACAGTTAAGGAAATTAAATTTAATTCAAATGCTTATTCGCCCACGTCGTAATCGTAAATCAGCAGGAGTTCGTTCACTAGTTCAAGAGACCACCTTAACTCCGCAAGATTTCATTTATCCTTTGTTTGTTCATGCTGGCACAGAGAATTCGCCTATTGATTCGATGCCAGGGTGCTTGAGATGGTCAGAGGAGGGGATTGTTGGAGAAGCAAAAGAGGCCTTTGAATTGGGTATTCCTGCGGTTGTGCTTTTCCCCGCAGTGGAGGAGTCTAAAAAAACACCGTTGGCAGAAGAGTCTTATAATCCAGAAGGGTTAGTGCCTCGGGTGATTCGTCGTTTGAAAAAAGAGCTCCCGGAATTGGTGGTGATTACAGATGTCGCTTTGGATCCTTACAACTCAGACGGACATGATGGGTTGGTTGAAACCAATGAAAGAGGAGAGGCTGTTATCTTGAACGATGAAACGGTTGAGATCTTATGCAAACAGGCCTTGAGCCATGCTGAGGCTGGCGCTGATATTGTTTCTCCATCGGATATGATGGATGGTCGAGTGGAGGCGTTGAGAGAGGCCTTGGATAGCGAAGGTTATCAAGAGGTTTCTATTCTTTCCTACTCTGTGAAGTACGCTTCCGCATACTACGGTCCTTTCCGTGGTGCTTTAAATTCAGCACCGAAGGCTGGGGATAAAAAAACCTACCAAATGGATTTTCATAATGTGACTGAGGCCATTAGAGAAACTCAGTTGGATGAGCAAGAGGGGGCGGACATGATCATGGTTAAACCAGCGGGTGCTTATTTAGATGTGATCAAAACGGTCTCTGAGACAACGGCCCTGCCTATCGCGGCTTATCAAGTGAGTGGAGAGTATTTAATGATCAAAGCCGCCGCGGCTGGGGGATGGGTTGATGAAGATAAGATCGCTTATGAGTCACTGGTTGCTATTAAACGTGCTGGAGCTCAGATGATTCTGACTTACTTTGCTAAACAAATGGCCTGCTTGCTAAGTAAGTAGAGAAGGCCATTAAGTCATTAAATCATGACCTGATGGCTGGCTCTTTTTAAGGAAATTTACAGCGAACTCTCTTCTAAAAATTAAGAGGGTGTAAGTCCTCTGGAATAAATTGGCCATCTTTACGAATCAGTTGACCGTCAAACCAGATTTCTCCGCCACCGTATTCAGGACGTTGAATACAGACCATGTCCCAATGAATTTTTGAACGGTTGCCGTTATCCGCTTCCTCGTAGGCTTGGCCTGGTGTGAAGTGGAATGAGCCCCCTATTTTTTCATCAAAAAGGATGTCTCGCATTGGGTTTAAGATCTTCGGGTGAACCCCAATAGCAAACTCACCAATATAGCGAGCGCCCTCGTCCGTATCTAGAATGGCGTTGAGCGCTGCGTCTTTTCCTGAAGAGGAGGCTTCAATGATTTTACCATTTTCAAATCGTAGGAAAATTTGGTCAAACGCAATGCCTTGATAAATCGTTGGCGCGTTATAGGTGATGTGGCCGTTGACAGAGTCTTTAATAGGAGCCGTGAAGACCTCTCCATCGGGAATATTGTATTCCCCAGCGCAAATAATGTTGGGAATATCCTTAATGTTAAAGGTTAAGTCCGTGCCTTCTCCCTTGATTCGAACTTCGTTTGCTCGTTCCATGTAGTCCTTAAGAACCGCCATGTTTTTCTCAAGAGCTGGGTAGTCATAAAGGCAGACATCAAAGAAAAAGTCCTCGAAGGCTTCCGTACTCATGCTGGCCATTTGAGCCATGGAAGCGTTCGGCCAACGCAAGACGCACCACTTGGTTTTGTTGACTCGGTAATCAGTGACTTCGTTTAAAAAACTCGAAGCCAATTGCATTTTAGTCGGTGAAACATCGCTGTTTTCGCTGATGTTCATGCCCCCTCGAATAGCGATGTAGGCATCCATCCCCTTCATCTGAGCCAGCATGTGTTCAGCGGTGGCTTTCCACTGCGGTTCACTCCCTTCAAGAAGGAGTTCTCTAGAGATTTTAGAATGCTTGAGGTTGATGAAAGGTTCACCTCCCCTTGCTCGAATCGAACGAATTAGAGCGACTCCAATCTCGTCAGGTGTGTCAAAAAGCTCAACGAGAACCCGCTCTCCTGATTTAATTTTGGTTGAATGAGAAACCAGTAAGTCAGCCAGCTGAGTGATACGAGGATCGATTAACATGAGATTATTCCGTGATTTCGGATGCTTCCGATTCAGTTGGGTTCAACGCTAGGTAGCTTTCAATCGCCGTTGAAGGGTCGTTCTCTCGCATTAGGCTTTCACCAACCAGGACTGCGTTTGCGCCTGCATTTAAGACTCGCTGTCCATCTATTAATGGATTTTTCAACCCAGATTCGGAAACTAAAATAACGTTGTCAGGAGCTTCATCCGCCAGTGCTTCGGTAATGGAAAGATCGGTCTCAAAGGTCTTTAAATTCCGGTTGTTGATACCAATGAGATCGGCACCAAGGTCAATCGCACGTTCCATCTCCGCGTAGTTATGCACTTCAACTAGAACGTCTAGTTGAACTGACATAGCAACTTCGTAGAGGTGTTTCAGCTCTTTCTCAGTTAAGCCTGCAACGATTAATAAAATAGCATCGGCGCCTGCGACAACGGCTTCATAAATTTGAACCTCATGGACGGTGAAGTCTTTTCTGAGAAGAGGGATGGGAGAGAATGCATTGATTTTGCTTAAGTACGAGAGGTGACCTTGGAAATAAGGCTCATCAGTTAAGATGGACATGCAGCTCGCACCCCCGTCGATGTACATCTTGGCTTGCTTCTCGGGGTCAAAATTGGGGTCGATGATTCCTGCGCTCGGAGACGCTTTTTTAACCTCAGCAATGACACCAAGTTGGTCAGGTCCACGATCCAAAGCAGAACGAAACCCTCTGAAATTATTTCGCTGTAGAGCCGCTGCTTTTAATTTTTCTAACTGAGGTAGGATTTTTTGAATTTCTTGGCGCTTGAAATTCATAATCTCCATCAACTTATTCATATGAGATAAGATTTACGCCTCAGCGCAAAAATTCAATATGAATCTTACGAGAACTCTCAAAAGTGATTTTTTTATGAGAACTCGGCGGGGTTTTCTAGACGCTAGAATTCAAAATTCAGAATAATAGAAGCGGTGAGGCTAAACTTTGGAGAAGCCCCCCTTTTTTCAACAGAATCCTTTAAGGACGTTTCAATTTACCCCAAAGAGACTTCGGGTAAGATTCTCTGACACTCAAGGCAATGGCGATGGACTGTGTGGTGGAGTTTTTAAAGAACCTGAGGTTGTTTTTGATGAGATTGATCTCTTGAGAAGAAGACCAAAGGTTCAAGAGAATCACGCCGTCAATCAGGAGACCTGCTATTAATAAAGTGGCTTTCAACGGGATGGCTGAGCTGAAACAAGCAAAGGTGAGGACGATGAGGCAGAATGGTAAAATAAATTCACCAAGCTTTCGACTGAGGGGAATCAGGCTGAGGTGAGGGTATTGAGGGAGCAAGGTTGAGATTTGCTTGCCTCGAAGTTCATTGGCTTCGGTGTGATGGTAGTCCCTTAAAATTCGGCGATGCTTTTTTAATCGAAGCTTCCAGACCCATCGGCTGATTACAGGGAAGATTAAGGCTAATACCAGTAAGGCTTTGATGAGCATGGGCTAGTTTTTCACTCAACTTTCAACTTAACCAATAGCGGTTAAATTCCTGTTTTTTTAGTCACGACTTTCTTCAATAGTGGAATTGAACCAGGAAGGGTCTCAATCGAGGTTTTCGCTAAGTCCGTATTGATGGAGTCGATAACATCCAGCTCTGGTTTGAAGTCAGCCGCGTGGTAAGAGGATCTCACCAGTGGGCCTGATGCCACATGTCTGAACCCTTTTTCTAAAGCGATTTCTTTGTATTTAGCAAAGGTATCCGGATGGATGTATTCGAGAACGGGTAGGTGTCGGGGCGTTGGTCTGAGGTATTGACCTAAGGTTAGGACGGTGACGTCATGGTCACGTAAATGATCCATGGCTTCTAAGACTTCATGCTCTTTTTCACCTAAACCAAGCATGAGGCCTGATTTCGTTGCAACATTCCCGTTCGCCATGGCTTTAGCCTTTTTGAGGACGGCGAGTGAGCGCCAATATTTAGCTCGGCTACGAACAATAGGTGTGAGTCTTTCGACCGTCTCTAAATTGTGGTTAAAGATATGAGGGCGGGCATCCATCACCATTTTAAGAGCCCAGTCACGATCGTTAAAATCGGGAACTAAAACCTCAATGATGATTTCAGGATTTTGCATCCTGACGGTCTCAATCGTTCGTTGAAAATGCTCGGCGCCGCCATCCTTGAGGTCGTCTCGAGCGACGGCTGTGATGACCACATGCTTGAGGTTCATACGAGAGGTGGCCTCTGCCACACGCATCGGCTCATCATCTTCGAGAGCGTCAGGTTTTGCGGTTTTGACGGCACAGAATCCACAGGCACGTGTGCATTTTTCACCCGCAATCATGAAGGTGGCCGTTCCGTGACTCCAACATTCCCAGCGATTTGGGCATTGTGCCTCCTCACATACGGTGACGAGTTTTAAGTCTTTAACCAAGTCCTTGGTGTCCCAGAAGACAGGATTGCTGGGCAGTCGTACCTTAATCCAGTCAGGTTTTTTATCCTGATGAAGTAAAGGATCCATCTTCATTTTTGGACCAGCTCCGGAGCAATTCATGGCGTTACTATAAGGATGAAAAATGAAACCAAAAGTTTTTTATACAAACAAGTGGTCAGAGTTGTTAGTTACGAATTTTCCCTTCAAAGACATTGAGTGCTTCTTGAATCAGAGGATCATTATAGAAGTCTTCGTTTAAGTCTTTTTTAGGTTCAGCTGTTTCTGTTTTTTGCGAGGCTTCAGCCGGTTGGCTTTGAGCTGGTGCTTTCGCAGCCATAGGCTCAGGTGCTGGTGGCGCTTCGACAGGAATCTCAACGGCTTGAACTTCTGAAGAGAGTTCAAAACTTAACGCAACAGGCTGCTGGAGCTCGTTCGTTAAGGCTTCGGATATTTGGTTGAACAAGACAGGAGAGACAAGCACATTGCGTGTGTAAGCGTCTTGGATAGGCACGCCAAAAATAAGCTTATTTTCTCTAACGGCTAAAGGTTGTGCTGTTTCCATGGCCACGACCTCCATGGGGTGTGAGATGGTGAATTGTTCAATGAGTTTGGCCCAGGCTTGTTGAACCGTCTCTAGACTCAAAGTCAGAGTTGGTTCAGCCACTCTCGTTTTTTCAGGCGCTGGTTCTTCGCTAAACAAATTGATGTCGTCAGTCGAGCTCTCTGGAGCGGAAGGCTCTTCTTGCGACGGTTGAGTTAAACCCGAGTTGGTAGCATTAGGCTCAAGTGTGTCGTCACCAAATAGGCTCTCATCGACCGGAGCTAAAGCAGGGGTGGAGAAAAAGCTGTCATCTTCTATCGCGTCAGGCTCGGGTGTGAAGGTCGGTGCTTCTGTCTTGACGGGTTCCACAGGAGGCTGTGCTTGAGTGGTTGGAGTTTCGACCACGGCTTCTTGAATAGCTTCAGGAGCTGGTGGGGCTTCCTCCACGGCTTCAACAGAGGGTTGAGAATCAATAGCGAAGACCTCTTCTGCTTCAATTCCTAGGGATGAAGAGGGTGCTTGAGGGGCAGGCTCTAGTTCTGGCTCCGACTTTGTCTTTGGCTCAACCTTGGTCTGAGTCTGGGTTTCTGGCTCAATGGTCGGAGCAGGAGCAGGAGTTTGATTTTCAATAGAAGGGGTCTCAGTTTTTTCTTCTGCAATGGTAGGTGTTGGCGTAACCGCTCTAGGAATTTGAGCCTGAGGCTGTGCAGGAATCTGAGTGGCAGGCGTTGCAAATGTGTCGGGTGTGATGACGGCAGGGTTCACACCTCCTAATGCGGTGACTACATCCGAAATGGAGATTTGATTAAGGGTCTGAATGGTCTTGATCATGCCCACCTCGAAATGAATTCGTTTATTAGAAGCGGATCGCATCTTCTCTTCCGCTTCTGCGAGAATTTCGATTACAGAAAGTAGGCGGTCATTTTTCTGCTTGTGAGCCAATGTGACCAGAGGCGCCCATAGCTCATCAGGGATTCCATTCGAGCCTGAATCAGGGTCGATTCTGGAAACCAATAGAGAACGGAAGGTGCCAATGAGCTCGTTTAGAATCTGGTTGAGCTCTTTTCCTGCTTCGGCCTCGTTGGCTAAAACGCTGAACGTGGTTGCCGTATTTTGAGTTAAAATACCCTCAGCCAGTTTTGCAACCGTTTCGCGAGAGGTGAACCCAAAGATGTTCAAGACGTCCTGCTCTTCAATTTGAGTTCCGCAGAAGGCGACCAGTTGGTCTAGCATGGATTGTGCATCTCGCATGCCGCCATCGGCGCCTTTAGCAATTGCCCAAGCAGCAGGCGCTGAGATGCTCACGCCTTCGTTTTTTGAAATATACTGAACCTGTTCCGCAATGGTTTCTGTTGGTATCGGGCGGAGATCAAATCGTTGGCAACGAGAGATGATTGTAGGTAATATCTTGTGCGCTTCCGTCGTGGCAAAAATGAATTTAACGTGAGCTGGCGGTTCTTCTAAAATCTTTAATAAAGCATTGAACGCTGCATTAGAAAGCATGTGCACCTCATCAATGTAGTATATTTTGAAGCGACCTTGAGAAGGTGCGAACTGAGCTGTTTCACGAAGCTCGCGAACTTGGTCCACCCCGTTATTGGAAGCTCCATCAATCTCTAAGACATCGAGAGAGCGGCCTTCTGCGATTTCTTGGCAAATGCTTTCATTGGGGTCAAAATCAATACTCGGGCCGTTCGTGCAGTTCAGTGCTTTGGCAAAAATACGGGCTGTTGATGTTTTACCCGTGCCTCGAGGTCCCACGAATAAATAAGCATGAGCGAGCCTCTCTTGTTCAATCGCATTGCGTAAGGTTTTCACCACGTGATCTTGTCCCAAGACATCTTTGAATGTTTGTGGTCGATATTTACGGGCAAAAACTTGATAGCTCACGCTGTCATTAAAAGATTATTAGAGTGGTTTCACAAGTTGATTTTACGATTGAGTTGAGCGCGTTATACGAAAGCCATTTTTAAAGTGGTTTTTTATTTAAAAACCGAGGGTTATTGAGTTTGATAGTTGAGAGGGTAACACCCTGTTAGCTAATGAAATCTTGCCTTTTTGTATTCATCTTTATTTTCAGTAGTCTCGCTGCGAATAATCTGGGGCATTGGCTTCCCTTAGTGAATTTACTGACGAACAAAGAGGCTAGACCTCAAGCGGGGCCCAGCGAAGGTGAATGGGCTGAATTGAGTCGCTACAACCAAACACTGACTTTAGCAGAGTTTGAGCACTTGATAGAAAAGGTATTTTCAACGGATGAGAGTTGGAAGAAATACTTGAAAATCTCCGAGGATAAGAAGCAATTATTGGTTTTGACCAATAACTTGGGAGTGGTGGCGATTGATTTTTTAGAAACAGAAAGGGGCGGCACAGCGCCTGCTCGCTATTGGCGCTCGAAGGACACGGTTGTTGAATCAAAAGTAGGGGAGCAGCCCAATGCTAAGCAACCTTTGTCTGGGCTTCGGATCGCTATTGACCCCGGCCATATTGGTGGAGTTTGGGCAAAGACAGAGGCCAGATGGTTTCAAATTAATGACGAAAAGCCAGTGACGGAAGGAGACATGACCTTGCTCACGGCTAAGAAGTTAAGAGGGAAATTGGAGGCTTTAGGCGCGGAGGTTTTTTTAACTCGAGAGACGGCCACTCCTGTCACCTCTTTGAGGCCTGAGGATTTTTTAATGGAAGTGGCGGAGAGATTTCCAGACTTGGAAAACCAAGGGAATAGGTTTCAGCGCAAGATGGAGTTTTGGTTCTACCGGAAAGCTGAAATTAAGGACAGAGGGGTTTTAATCAATCAAACCATTAAGCCTGATTTAACGGTTTGTTTACACTATAATGCTTCAGCTTGGGGAAATCCAAAGCGCCCAGTATTGGTGAATAAAAGTCATTTTCATTTGCTCATCACAGGTGCCGCGATGCCGAAAGAGTGGGGAGATGGGGAGCAACGTCTGGCCTTGTTGCATAAATTATTCCAACGAGCACATAAAGAAGAGCTTCAGTTGGCCAAGGTGACTGTTCCTGCCTTTACCAAGAGAACGCGCTTGAGTGGGTATGTTTACCGAGGCGCTTTAGGGAATGTGAACGCGATGGATAGAAACGCCTTTATTTGGGCTCGAAACTTAGCGGCGCTTAGGATGTATCAATGCCCTGTCTTGTTTTGCGAGCCTTATGTGATGAACGGAAAGGCTGACTATGTTCACATACAAGCCGGGGATTATACCGGAAAACGACTAATTAACGGAGAGCTCAGACCCTCAATTTATGAAGAGTACGCAGCCGCCGTCACCGAGGGGATTGAGAGGCATTTTACTCCATGAATCAAGTGAGTGATGTTATTTACCACTTTCTTGAATTTTGAGTCTTTTTATGGTTACCTTTGTCTTGAGTCCTTTTTGTTCCCTCCGCGTAGTATAGGTCTTGTTAGGTATTTGTTGGAGGGTCGTGCCAGATATAGCGCCATAGATTTTGTAGCGTGACAACCAGTTTAATCTAATTATTTGAGGAGATTGAGAGACCTTTATCAACTCTTCAAAAGTTTTAATATGACCTTCGGTATAAAGAACAGGGTCAATAGGCCTCCACCCATTTTCAGGTACATAGTATTCTAACCACCTATAGTAATGATCCTTTCTTTTTTCATAAATTAGGTAGCCCTCTTGTATTCTTGAGGGCACATTCATATGAGTTAGATAGGCCTGAAGCAGGTTGGGAACTAAAGTAGGGGTTAAGTTTTTATTAATATAAACATCAGCTAAATTTTTAGTGTAAGCAGTGAGATCAACTGAATATTCTTTCTTAAAGGATTTTAAGACTAATTTTAAGTTCTCAAACAAAGTTCGTTTCTGAATGTCACTGTCGTCTCCTAGGATATCTTCAATCTGGCTTGGTGGAGGGAGGTCTTTCTCTTTTGTAAAAGCATTAGGAAAATCACTTTTATTTATATTTTTATAAGCAGAAGTGGCAATTTTAGAGTAACTTTTTAAATCTGTGTAAAAGGGGAGTCTTATGGAGAATTTAATGTCAACCAAAGGAGGTTTTCTTAGTTTTAATTTTTTAGTTGAACGCTTAATTCGATTTTCGCTCTTATCTTCTGTTAATATAGATGAAGCCGAGATTTGAATGTGGCTGGCCTTAATTTTAAGTTCTGGGTGTTTAGTTGTATCTGGAGGCGTGGAGGCTGGAAACCAGTCTGTTTTGAAACTTTTATAAGCAACTTTTAAAAAGGGACCAGAAAGAAGGTGTTGTTTAGACTCTTCTTTTGTTTCTAAAGGGACAATATACATATTGTATTCATAAGCTTTTTTAGTAGTAAAAGCATTTTCTATAATAATTTCATAATCGATATACTTTCCATCGCCTATGTTTTTCTTCTGTGAACTGGTTTGTGTATCTTGAAAGTTAAGAATCCAATAACGATCAACTTGTGATAGTTGCTCTAGTTTTAATGAGAATATCTTACCTTGTGGATTTTTTATTTGAACGCTACCTCCTTCAGATTTAATCAATTCTCCTTTAAATGTATTAGTTGAGTCTGATGCGGATGTCCATGTTCTCATTTCAGAATAAAGAACGGAAAATACCATGAGTAGGCCAAGGAGGGCTCGGAGAATCTGGTTGTGAACTTTAGAATAGGAAAGAGGCTTCATGCTTAATGGGTAATCAAAGGAAAAGTATAAGTAAGTATCGTTAAGAGGCAATGATTTTTAGTAAGCTTTTTATCACAGCTTACTCATACCTAAAAAGTGAGAGATAAGTATTAATGATTAGTTTGTCTGTAATAAAGGAGGTTTTGCCGTGACTATAGATAGCAGGTTACAATTTTAAAGTGAGTTAATTGTTAGTTTTCTCTTTTATATTATGTGTTTTTCATTAGGTGAGGTGTTAAAAAGAAGCTAGGTTTGATTCTTTTGGAGAATAATATCACGCGTTAGATGATTTAGATATGAAATTTGGAAATTCTCTTAAATTCTGCCTTTTAGCGCCAGTTTTTCTGGGCTTGTTTATAGTTTTATTTATACACCTAGTTCTTTACCTTAGCGTGCTTTTTGGTGTGGCGGAACCTAAGCCACATATTCAAGGTTTTGATGACAACCTAGTATTGGTTGCTATTATTACAGTTCTAATGGCTATTTACCTGTTGCCAACAGCTACAGGTTGGGTGTTTCTCACAGA
>CALLBE010000041.1 GCA_938001985.1 uncultured Verrucomicrobiales bacterium
TTAAATTTAATTTACTTCAAGAAAGCAAAGGGCTTTTTAGTATTAACTTTAGCAGCTTTTATCTGCCTAATTTCCACAGGAATAATAGCTACTGTAATTACTGCAGATTTCTCTCAGTTATTATTAGGCCCCTTTAAAGTAGCCTCTATTTCAACAGGAGTTGGGTGGCTTGATGTTTTTGCCATTAGTTCTAATATAGGCTTAGACAGCAAAATACCACCATTAATTATTTCACTGACTATAATGATCACAACCTATTTTGTAATCAGTCGTTCAGAGTCTATCATTGAGCAAATATCTCTTCTATGCATGCTATCTTGCTGTGTTGTTTTCCACCTGCAATATGACATGATATTACTTCTAGTACCGTTAATATGGACTCTCACCAAAGACAAAAAAGAAATTATAGATTATTTAATCATAGTTTTAATTTTCTATCTTTGGTTTGGTAACAGTGCTCTAGCTCGAATCTATACATATTTGGTTAAGGATAACAGCACCCAGGAATCTATACTTTTTTGGCAACGAGTCTTACTCTTCTATCCAATATTTTTTGTGAGTTTATTTAAAAGTTATAGAAAGTCTCGATTACATCCTAAATAAAGGGCAAGTAATAAATCTAGTTTTGGTATAAAACTAAATCAAATAATGAGGAACATTCATTTTAGCGAAGAAAAGAAGGCAAATCTATCTCCTCTTAAAACAGCTTAAAGAAGCTTTCTTTCTCTTCTTCAGGAACGATGGCCACGACTTTATCGCCAGCCATTAATTTGGTATTGTAAGTTGGTACTTGCTCTTTTTTCCCATCATAATGAGCAAGTAAAGCACACCCTTCGGGCCAGTTGATTTGATTCACGATTTTGCCACAAATATCAGCTTCTTCCGTGATCTTCACCTCAAGAACCTCACTATTATTCACTTCCTTAAGTGTGTAAAAGCGGTCGTTTGCGACGATTTTTTCAACCTCATGCTTGATGGCATCCCGAGGACTGATGACGCTCTCAATACGGATTTCGTCTGATAAGGTATCAATGAAACGAGCGTAACGAGATCTTTTGACAATACTGATACAGTGATCCGCCCCCAACTGCTTGGCTTGCATACAGGTCATGAAGTTGTCCTCATCATCTTCACTGCAGGCGATAAAATAATCAGCTTCCCCGACAAACTCCTCTTTAAGGCTCTCAAGAACAGAGGCATCGGCGTTTACAATCTCAATCTCCTCCTTGAGGTTGGTTCTCAGATTATAGGCAAGTGTTGAGTCTTGTTCAAAAATTTTGATACGGTGATTGCCTTCACGGCTCAATCGATTAGCCAGTGCAACCCCGTAGTCACTGCCGCCAAAAATAACAATGGCCAGCTCTTCTGTCTTCAGCTCTCGCCCTTGCAGCTGAGCCGAAAGCTTCAAAAGATTCACTCGATCGCCTACGATCCATAAAATATCATCCGCTTTAATAAAAGAATCCGCACCAGCAATGATCTGCTTATCGCCTCTAGTGATGGAAGCAATTCTTGTATTTTCCGGAATCGTCATTTGACGAAGTTGCTGACCCGCTAGCGGTGAACCCTCCGCAACTTTCACTTGGAAAAGTACGATTTTAGAACCTCTGGTCTCTTCGACTGACAAGGCTCCTGGGCTTCGAACCATATTACATATCTCCTTAGCAGTCAGATCCTCAGGACACACCAAGGAGTCGAGTGAGAAGAGTTTATTAAAATCAACTAAATAAGAGTCTTGGAAGCTTGAATGACTGATACGAGCAATGGTTTTTTTAGCCCCCAGCTCTTTTGCTATCTTAGCACTGACTAAGTTGTCGCTGGTGTCTCCACTGACAGCAACGAAAAGATCACACTCATGCACATCCGCATCATTAAGCTGAGGGTAGCTCGTCGTGTCACCTAGAATAGCACGAGTCTCAATGAGAGGATCTTCATCAAGACTGCGTATTTTTTCAGCATCTCTATCGATCACACTTACGTCATGATGAATATTGAGACTTAAGTTGGCGGCGAGATACCTTCCGATATCACCAGCTCCAGCAATAATGATTTTCATGAAATAAGGGTGGGTTTGTAAAAAGCTTGATTCAGAATAACAGCTAAAGGCTAAACCTAAAGATTTAAAAAATCCTCACGACTGAGACCGTAATTCGTGCCGCAACGAGGGCAATTAATCGAGATGGCGTCTTGGTCTCCAAAGAGCTCTTCTGGTTTTTCTTTCCAAGCAGATAAGGTCGGTAGGATTTTCTCTAGACTGCAACCGCACTCAAATTTGAAATGGCGTGTTTCCAGTATCTTGGTTTCTTCAGAGGTTAAAACCTCTTGCGCTGTTTTTTCATCCAAAGACTCAAACCACGCTTCATCAAACTGAGGTTGGCAAGCAAAGAGGTAGTAATCGTCACCAAATCTAAAGGCCTTAGCTGGGCGTTGCTCACTTTGAGTGTAGTAGGCTTCAACCCATTCGAGAGGGCTATTACTTTCGACTTCAATGGTTGATGTTCGAGGTGTTTTTGAACTTGGGTCTAAGGTTTGCGAGTAGAGTAAGTTGGTTTTTGACTCGCGAACATCTTTAGTGAACAACCTTCCGATAATGGTTTTATGAGTCGAGCTCACACTGGCAAAAAAGTTAGCGCGAGGGGCTCTTAAATTAGCCGTCCACGCAATGACTTCTTTCCACGGCCTCGCAACACTGTGGAGTACTAAAACAGCAAGCAGGTCTTTAAGAATTGTATCCAGCTTCTCCGGATGTCTCACCTTGTTACTCATCAAATGAATATAGTGATCCGTGAAGATGGGGGTGAACTCCGCTTTCAATAATAAAACGTTACGATGGCGGATGAATATGGATTCCACTTTGGTGTATTCTTGAACCCCTTGCGTCATGTTGTCTTCCATAGTCTCTCGTTTTTTTGACTTATTTGGCCATCTTATCAAGTTTTTTTAGTCCTCTTCTTGTCGAAGATTAAAAAAGAAGGTAAGTTTTTTAAAAAATCAACCTATGCCTTTTCTTGAAATAACCGACCTCAATTTATTTTATCCCATTTATGAGGGGTTGTTTTCACCTAAATTAATTAAAACGGTCGAAGCGGTTAAAGGGGTTTCTTTAAAACTAGAAAAAGGCGAGATTTTAGGCTTAGTTGGTGAGTCTGGATGCGGCAAATCCTCCCTCTCACGTGCGATCCTCCAATTAGAAAAACCCACTTCAGGTTCAGTTCTATTAGAAGGAAAAGAGCTAACTGGGCTCAGAGGAGAGGCCTTGCGCAAGCGACGTCTGGACTTCCAAATGATATTCCAAGACCCCTACGCTTCGTTAAACCCACGCATGACGGTTTATGAAATCCTCAAAGAAGCCATTAAGCAGCGCCACCCTCAGTTTACTAGAGAAGCCTTGGATAAGCGAATTTTCGAACTAATGGACCAAGTGGGCTTATCTCGACAGTTCACCCAAAAATACCCCAACGAATTTTCCGGAGGTCAACGTCAACGAGTTGCCATCGCGAGAGCCTTAGCGCCTGAACCTAAACTCATCATTGCTGATGAACCCGTCTCAGCCCTAGATGTGTCTATTCAATCTCAGATTCTCAATTTGCTTTCCACCTTGAGAAAAGACTTAGGCCTCACCATGATTTTTATCTCCCACGATTTATCAGTTGTTCAATACTTGGTCGATCAGATAGCGGTCATGAACCAAGGTAAGATCGTTGAGTACGGGAAAGGCGAGGACGTTTTTAACAACCCTCAAGATCCTTACACCAAGATGCTCTTGGACTCCATATTACCGTTGAGTTAACTAGTGCTAGATTTCAAACTCAGTAGGCACATAGCATCTCTATAAAATGCCTGTTCCCTATTGCTTTTTTTAACCTTGAATCACACCTGAAGACAACTAGAGTGGGGTTTCATTTTTTGAATTCACATGAAATCCATCACTAACCTAGCGCTTGCTCTCTTAACCTTTAGCTTTTTAACCACGGCTTTCGCTCTTGAGCCTATCTCATACGGAATTCAGACAAATTCTGACTCCCTGTACTCACCTGAAAGCACAGGATTTGATTATAATGAAATTCATGTGGATCAAATAGCATACCTCAAAACTCCCGGTGATTTAACTCCACTAATCGTTAACGCCACGCTATCAGAAAGAACCCTTCAGTCGGTAAAACCTGACGCTTCGTCAATAGAGGCTCTTAAGTCACTTCTTAAAAAAGTGCAGCCACTAGGCATTCAAAAAATTAATTTAACCTATTCCAAAAAGCTCTCTTCAGTTGAACTCACAAACTTAACTAGTTTCCTAAAAGAAGTAGCACCTTTGGCTCAAGAGTCAGGACTTTCACTCTTTATTCAGTCCACTTCTAATTCAGCAGAAGAACTCAAAAAACTTACCTCCTTATGCCAACAGGTCGGAACGCCAAACATTGGCCTCACCATCAACCTTTCGCAAAAAAACAATACACAACAAGATATAGACGCTCTTAAATCACATCGCGCTTGTATTAAACACGCCAAATCGATCCAGGGCAGCGAAACGAAAAAAGAGGGTCACTTCACAGCTTACCAAGTACTGAAGGCTCTTAATTATGATCACACCTATACTG
>CALLBE010000042.1 GCA_938001985.1 uncultured Verrucomicrobiales bacterium
GGGGTAGCTTGCGAAAAGTACGAACAAGTAACTTTATGGATATTCAAAAATTAATGCAACAGGCGCAAAAGATGCAATCCAACTTAGCATCTGCACAAGAGGAGTTGAAAAATAAAACCGTGGAGGTTTCCTCAATGGGCGATAAAGTGAAGGTTGTTGCTTCCTGCGCTGGCGATATCAAATCAATCACGATTGATCCTGTTTTAGTCGATCCTGAAGATGTTGATTTTTTACAAGAATCGATTCAAAAGACCGTTCAAGAGGCGATTGAAAAAGGACGTGCTATCAGTGAGTCTGAAATGAAGAAGATGACAGGTGGCCTGGGCTTACCTGGAATGTAATTTCTCTTCGAAGAACCCTTTAGAAATAAGAAGGGGTCACAAGGCATAAGAGGTATAAAAGGCATAAAAAAATCTCCGCAACCTAAGTTGACGGAGATTTTTTGTAAATTAGGTGAAAGCGAATTACTTAACGGTAATCACGCCGCTCATGAGCGCGAAGTGTCCAGGGAATGAACAAAGGAAAGGGTAAGTGCCTGCTTCTAAAGTCACTTCAATCGAGTCTTCTTGTCCGCCACCTAGCATTTTAGTGTGAGCAACTACGGCTTTTTTGTTTTCAGCATCAGTTGGGATATAGTCGTTTGCTGCTGCCGTCATGCATGAAGAAGCAAAGGCTGGAACTGCTGTACCTGGCTTTAAAATCACCAAGTTATGACCCATGGCTGTTTTAGGCAGGTTGCCGATGTGTTTGAATGTAATCTTAGTTGCTTTGCCCGCTTCTAAGGTGATTTCCTTTTGGCTGAACTGCATGGAGTCATTGCCTGTGATTACGATGTCGCCTGCTTGTAGTAGGCCTAACGCGCTGAGTAAGAATAGTGCTTTTTTCATGATTGAGTGTTATTATTTTAGTTAAATTCAGAGAGCTTGTCTAGTCTCTCTGGATTGATTTTTTTAAGCGGGTGAGACAACGCTAGGAGCGGGGTTGCCGTCAACTTCATCATCTGAAGCATCAGAAGGTGAAGAAGGAATAGGGTCTGTGGCAACCTCTGCCGGGTCTGTTGGTAACGCTGGCGGTGTTGATGAAGTTGGAGGCTCACTGAGAGAACCCGTGTCCATGAGCTCTTTAATCTGTGCCGCATCGAGAGTTTCGTACTCTAAAAGAGCCTTTGAAATCAGCTCTAGCTGGTCCTTATGCTCGAGAATGAGTTGTGTTGCTTTTTGGTAAGCATGGTCAATGAGCTCTTTAATCTCTTGATCAATCGCTTTGGCCGTTTCTTCCGAATAAGTTTGAGAATTTCCCATGTCACGAGCCAAGAAGACTTCGCCCTGAGCTTGTCCGTACTCAACCATGCCGAGCTTCTCACTCATGCCCCATTCGCAAACCATTTTACGAGCAATGTTTGTTGCTTGCTTGATGTCGCCACTAGCGCCATTTGTGACGTTACCAAAGAAAATCTCCTCAGCCACACGACCGCCCATGATCACAACCAGTTCATCAAGAAGTTCTAGCTTACGGTGTGAAATCTTATTGTCTTCAGGCAAGTTCATCATTGCTCCGAGGTAAGGACCACGAGGGACAATGGTGACTTTATGAAGTGGGTCTGTGTGCTCGAGAAGGTGGTTCAAGATGGTGTGACCCGCTTCGTGATAAGCTGTATTTTCCTTCTCCTTGTCACTCATGGCTAAACTGCGGCGCTCACGGCCCCAGCGAACCTTATCACGCGCTTCTTCCAAGTGGTCCAGCGTCACCGCGTCTTGACCCAAGCGAGCGGCAATGAGAGCGGCCTCGTTGACCAAGTTGCCAAGCTCAGCACCTGAGAAACCTGGGGTGCCTCGAGCGATGCGTTTTAGATCGGTGCCTTCTGTTAATTTGATTTTCTTAACATGGACTTTTAAAATCTCTTCACGACCTCCGACATCCGGTAGTGAAACTTCGACACGACGGTCAAAACGACCAGGACGAAGCAAGGCTGGGTCTAAGACATCAGGACGGTTCGTTGCGGCAATAATGATGACGCCTTCTTGGGCATCAAAACCATCCATCTCAACCAACATTTGGTTTAAAGTCTGCTCGCGCTCGTCATGACCACCGCCAACGCCGTGACCACGGTGACGACCGACGGCATCGATTTCATCAATAAAGATAAGGCAAGGTGCGTTGCGTTTCCCTTGCTCAAACATATCACGAACACGGCTGGCGCCGACTCCGACAAACATTTCAACAAAGTCTGAACCTGAGATTGAAAAGAAAGGAACATCAGCTTCACCCGCAATGGCTCTCGCCATGAGTGTTTTACCCGTACCTGGAGAGCCAACCATGAGCACCCCCTTAGGAACACGGCCACCCAGCGATTGGAATTTTTTCGAGTCTTTTAAGAAATCAACGATTTCATAAAGCTCCTCTTTGGCTTCATCAATACCAGCAACATCCTTGAATGTTACTTTATTACTCTCCTTAGACATCAATTTGGCCTTGCTCTTGCCGAAGCCCATTGCGCCTTTGCCGCCGCCCTTCATTTGCATGCGGATAATGAATACAAAGATTAACACCATCGCTAAGACAGGGAAGAACTGCCAAAAGACCTCGCCGAAGCTTGGCGGGGCGTCTTTCTTCTCAGCATATTTACCAATCTCCATTTTGGTTAAAGCCGCCTGATCTAAAACAGGTCTCAGCTCCACTTTAAATTTCTTAGGAGTCGTGCTAACACCAGCATTGAGCACTTCGTATTGCTGGGCATAAATAGTCGTCAGTCCGTTTTCTTGAACCACTTGAAGGCCTGAGATTGTATTTTCTGTATTGAGCTCGCCTTTTTTGAAGAGCTTTTTGAAGGTGTCGATGGAAACTTGTTCGCCGGACTTCGGAGCCTCTTGCGCCGTCGTCTTTTTGAAAACCGTATTGTCACCCAGTAAAGAGCTGAGTTCTTTTTGGTCTACTTGGACAAAGATGTTTTTGCCTGAGTTTTTATCCAATGCTCGCTCATTGGTGAATTCGTAGTGGTAGCCTTGTAAAATCGCGCCGCGAGAAGTAGGGGCTTCGATATATTCCAAAGGCTGCTGCTTGTTCCCAATAACAACCAAGCCTTGATCCCAAAGGTCTTGGAACTTAGAGAACTGAATGTTAGTTGGTTCTTTTTGGATGACGTTTTTACCTAAAATCGCAAAGCCAAAAAGAACGACCATGAGGCTGATAAAGCCAATGAGTTTCCAATTGAATTGAGGTGAAGGGTCTGGGTTTTTTGCGTCTTTACCCGAGTTATCTTGATTGAACATAGAGATTGATTTCTGAAGAAGCGTTGCCAGCTTCTTCTGTTTCCTAAAATAAAGCCTATTTTTTGTCAGAGGACAAAAAGTTTTTATAGAAATTTAACCCTCGAGCCTACCATCTTTCATCCAGATCTGGCGAGTGCCCATTTTCGCAATCTCAGGATCGTGGGTGACAACAACGAGAGAGGAGTTGTTTTTTTCAGAGAGATTCATGAGCAGTTCCATCACCATTTCACCATTTCGGGTGTCCAAATTACCGGTGGGCTCGTCTGCGAATAAGATTTTAGGTTCACTCATGAGCGCTCTGGCTACCGCAACTCGTTGTTGTTCGCCTCCAGAGAGTTCGCTGGGTAAATGGTCGCGTCGATCCGCTAGGCCTACGGATTCGAGTAAGAACAAGGAGCGCTCTTTATCTTCTTTTCCTGCGATGGTGGTCGATAGAGCAATGTTTTCCAAAGCGGTGAGCTCGGGAAGTAGAAAGAAGTTTTGAAAAATATAACCAATGTTTTGATTACGCATCTGGGCCTGTTTTTTCTTAGGCAAGGCGTAAAGATCAACGCCATCTAAGAGGACAGATCCTTGTGTTGGTTTTTCCAATCCAGCCAAGGTATAGAGTAGGGTGGTTTTTCCCGCGCCACTCGGACCGCATAAGAATACGCGCTCGCCTTGTTGGATCTCCATGGAAATCCCTTTTAAGACCTCAACCGTTTGTTTGCCGAAGGAGTAATCACGAGTGATTTCTTGGGTTTGAAGTAGGGGTGTTGAATGGCTCATGGTTTTTAATAAGGCTGAAGTTAGAATCTTTATTTAGTCGGATTGAGCGACAGTTGTGTTTGGTGAAGGAAGCCTCGCAGCATACGCACCTCGCGCTCAGACAAGTGAGCTCTGCCCAATAGATTGGAAAAGCTCAGCTCTAAACTTTCGGCTTGGCCGTCTTTTAAGAAGCGGACTTCTTTTAAAACCTCTAACCAATGAGTCTTTAATCGAGCGACGTCAGCG
>CALLBE010000043.1 GCA_938001985.1 uncultured Verrucomicrobiales bacterium
AATCGATTCGTAGCGAGCTGCCACCCAGAGGCTATCGCTGAGCCTATTGAAGTACAGCAGGCACTCCTTGGATACGGGGAAATTTTCTTCTTTGGCAAGTTCCCACAACATCCGTTCTGCTCGACGGCTAACGGCTCGGCATACGTCTAAAAGTGCAGAAGCTCTTCCTGAGTTTTTACCAGGTGTTGCCCAGCCTTTAAATTTAATAGCGGCCGATTTTTCTAGTTCATTAATGGTCGATTCTAACCAATGAAGCTGTGTCTCTGTGATTCGACCGTACCCATCTGCAGTGTATCTTTCTTGATCCTCAACATGGGTTGCTAATTCCCCCATTGCAGAAACAAGGTGTTCTTGAGTTTTTTCAATTAAAGCCAATATCTCAGGGCTGAGGGCCTCTGATCGCACCAAGCCAAGCTGGGCATTCAGCTCATCAATACAACCATAGGTCGCCACTTGGGGACTGTACTTTAAGACCCTCCGCCCATACATCAGGTCGGTTTCCCCCAAGTCTCCTCTTTTGGTTACAATACTCATGATGAGTTATATCCAGCCTTAAAGCGGAAAGCACTTCAATAGCTTTCCTTCGCTAATCAATAAAAAAGCGTTTCCACTATTAATGGAAACGCTTTTGAAAATTAAACCGAGTGTCTTTTACGCAAGATCTTCAAGGCCTTCCAATCCAGGAATAGCTGAAGGACTCGTAGAGATTCCTTCACCTCTAGATGGAGTATCATCGTACTCATCATCAGAAGTCTCTTCTCTCTTAACGAAGACTGAATCAGGTGCGCTGACCTCAAGGTTTCTGTGGTAGCGGAAACCAGTTCCTGCAGGGATCAAGTGACCCATGATCACGTTCTCCTTAAAGCCTTGGAGTGTATCCGTTTTACCTAATGTCGCAGCTTCCGTTAAGACACGAGTGGTGTCCTGGAATGAAGCAGCAGAGATAAAGGATTCTGTCTCCAATGAAGCTTTAGTAATACCTAAAAGAACAGGCTCACATTGAGCAGGTTGCCCCCCTTGCGCTTCAACCTCACGGTTCACGCGGCGGAAGGTTGTACGATCCAATTGATCTTCCCATAAGAAGTCAGTATCACCAGGCTCTGTAATCTTCACTTTACGAAGCATTTGACGGATAATGATCTCAACGTGCTTGTCGTTAATTTCAACACCTTGCATGCGGTAAACGTTCTGAACTTCATTGACCAAGTGCTCTTGTAACTCCTGAGCACCACAAGCTTCTAAAAGATCTTCCGGTGACGTTGGGCCTTCAGTGATTTGATCACCACGCTCAAGGATGTCGCCTTCGTTAACGATCACGTGCTTACCGATTGGGATCAAATGATCGCGGCTTTCACCTGTCTCTTGGTTAGTGATGATCACCTTCTTCTTACCACGAACGTTAGGACCGTAAGTAACGGCACCTTCCATCATAGCAATCACACAAGCTTCTTTTGGCTTACGCGCCTCAAATAGCTCAGCAATACGAGGTAGACCACCTGTAATATCACGTGTCTTAGCAGCCTTACGTGGCGTACGTGCAATACGAGAACCAGGACCTACTTTGTCGCCTTCTTGAATATCAAGCGTTGCTCCCACTGGGATTGAGTAGTTACCAAGAATGTCTTTTGTCTTAGGATCGACGATGACGATTTGAGGATGGAGATCCTCTTTGTGCTCAATCACCGACATGCCTTTTTTACCAGACTCCTTATCAACAACAACCTCAACAGTAATGCCAGAAATCATGTCTCTGAATTCAACTAGACCACCTTTTTCGGTTACAATAGGCTCCGAGAATGGATCCCATGTGACGATTTTAGCGTCCTTAGTTGTCTTGTCTCCGTCTTTAACATTGATGCTCGAACCTTTAACAAGGTTGTGTGACTCAAGCTCAAGGCCTTCGTCATTACGAACGATCAGTTGACCAACTTTGTTAAGAACAATCCAGTTACCGTTTTCATCCTCAACTGAAACAACGTCTTTATAGACGACTTTACCTTCATGTTGTGTGATGATGAAAGGCTGCTTGGATGAACCAAAGGCTACCCCACCGGTGTGGAACGTACGCATGGTTAACTGAGTTCCTGGCTCACCAATAGACTGAGCGGCAATAATACCAACCGCTTCACCCATCTTACCGATGTTGCCTGTTGCTAAGTTAAGACCATAACATTTTGAACAACAACCTCTCTCTGAATCACAGGTCAATACTGAACGGATTTTCAGACGGTTGTGGCCGATGCTGTCTAAGCGCTCAGCTTTGTCTTCATCAATCATTTCATTGACGTTAACAATAACTTCTTGAGTGACTGGATCAACGACACGCTCACAAGAAACTCGACCGTAGATACGATCTGCTAATGAAGCGGAGTCATCATCACCATTATCAACATTGATAGTGATTCCTTGCGTGCTGCCACAATCAGGCTCTGTAATAATGACATCTTGAGCAACGTCAACGAGCTTACGAGTCATGTAACCCGAGTCAGCTGTCTTAAGAGCGGTATCAGCAAGTCCTTTACGAGCTCCGTGAGTCGAAATAAAGTACTCAAGTACGGAAAGACCTTCACGGAAGTTAGAAGTAATTGGTCGCTCGATAATTTCACCCGATGGTTTTGCCATCAGACCACGCATACCAGCTAGCTGCTTGATTTGCGCTTTGTTACCACGAGCACCCGAGTCAACCATCATGTAGAGAGAGTTTGCCTCTTTTTGACCACTGTTGTGCTCAATCTTACGGTAAACCTCGTTAGCAAGTGTGTCGGTAACACGTGTCCAGATATCGATTACCTTTTGGTATCTCTCGCCATCAGTAATAATACCTGACTTGAATTGTTTCTCAACAACCGCAATTTCCTTATAAGCTCCTTTAAGAAGTTCTGGCTTATCTTCAGGAACCATCATGTCGACTAGACCAATAGAAGCACCTGATCTCATCGCTTCGCGGAAACCTAGGTTTTTCAGTAAATCAAGTGAACGAACGGTGCCTTTTTTACCTGACTTCTGGTAACATCTCCAAATGATATCACCCATTTGCTTCTTACCAACATTGCGGTTAATGAAGCCAATAGCGTCTGGCCAAATCTCATTAAAGCGAACACGTCCAAGAGTGGTCTCAATGATTTTGCTCTCTTTATCACCGTAGACAGTGTCCTTGCCAAAGTCTGGGTTACGAT
>CALLBE010000044.1 GCA_938001985.1 uncultured Verrucomicrobiales bacterium
GAAGATCTTGAGTTAATGAAGCCAGTTCTGAAATGGAGTGGAAAACCTTCATGAATGAATCGTAAGCGAGAGCTTTTTACTTAATAGAGCCTTTTAGTTGATGAATCAGTATTTAAAATACAAGCTGAGCCTATAAGTTAAAAGCGTTGGTTGGCGAGAACTTTGCTAGTCGACCATTCGGAAGTTCAAATCCTTTATTTAATAAGGGTAACGTGTCCAAGTGCCATGTAGAGCGACTACCTTTGAACTCTTGAATTTGAATAATAACCAGCCCTTGCTTTCGTTTCGATAAGGTCCATTCCTTTCCAACTTTTAGCGCCTCTGGTAAGGTCGAGGCTGGGTAGTAAATGTTGACATAGAAAGGGTAGGGCTTGGTTTCCCTCAGCACTTCAGAATGAAAAAGAGACTCTAGTTGGATGCGGAAACCTTCAGTTATTAAATTGTTTTCGGAGCACTTCAGAATCGATTTAATACGGAATCTACCCTCGATGAATAGGACTTCTTCAGGATGTTGGTAGCAACGAAGATGATTTCGGATGAATGTTTGGTTCAGATAGGACAGATGATGAAGCTCTAGGTTGTGGAACTTGTCTTGAAATTCTTCAACATTAATAGAAGTCCCCATGGATCGAATATCTTCGTAGGACAGTTCGACCGGATCTTTGAGTTGGTTGAACTTTTTAAGTAACTTGTAGTGTGAAGGGAGTTCGGGGAGTTGGTAGATTTTAGTAAAAAAAGACCAGCTGACTAAGGCTAAGCACGCCGACAATATGAGAGAGGTTAACCACCAAAAGATATTATGGTTAACCTTAGGAGCTGGCGCTTTTTTCTTAGGTTTGATCTTTATTTGCATGATTCACCATCCTGTTCAGGCGAGCTGGAAGTCATGCCTTGAGGAAGTTCTTTGGGCTCGAATGAGGTGCCGCAGCCACAGTTTCTAGAGGCGTTGGGGTTATTGATCTTAAAACCTGAATCAGAAAGGTCATAAGAGTAAGCGATCTCACAACCCTCGAGGTAGGCAATGCTCTCCGCGGCGATGATAAGTCTCCCGTTTTCAAAATCAACCACGTGATCATCCGCTTCGGGAAGGCTGACTTTCATTTCATAAGACATGCCAGCACAACCTCCTTGAACGGTTTTAAGACGCAAACCTTGGTCAGCGGTGGCTGATTTAGATTTCAAGAGATTAACGAGCTCCTCTTCTGCGTTTTTGGTTAAAGTAATCATTGTGTGTTTAGAGTAGAAACTAAATTGAAGGTAAAGAAAAGAGGGGAGTTATAAGAATTTCATGATGAAAAACAGTGGGAAGGGCAAAAATAACGCGGCATCCGCCAGTACTCTGAGAAGGTCTAGTGAGAGTCGTGATCGTATTTTATTGATGATCATCAACGATGAAATGGCGATCATCACGGCGTAATAGAAGTAGCGAGAGCTGGATTGGTCGACCACGCAGAGCGTCATCATGACAATCATTAAGACTAATAAGCCAATGGCATAGGCGATTTCTATTTCGGCCTTAATCTCAGGGTTGTTATTGGCTCGTGACGTTTGCCAAAAATCAATGGCTGTAATGTTGAGAACGCAGAGCATGGAAAAGCTCACGATCTCGGACAGATAATAAAAATTGCCTGAAAGAATGGAGATGGGGGTGACTTGCGGTAAGTGTATCAAGGCACAAAGACTGGTTCCATAACCAAAGGTTAAGCCCGCAACTGTGTTTTTTAAGAAGGGAATGCCTTGGGGGGATTGGCGAGAGGCTAAGCGAAAATACCAGATGACTAAGCCGAGAGCGATGATCCCGTATTCGAGAACGGAAGCTGGAAAGTGGATGAGCTGTGTGAAGCTGACCAATAGAGCAATCCCAATTAATAGAATGATTAAAGGGCGGTGTCTCAGGTGAAAAGCGTGACGAGGTTGAAAGCAGTGCGTATCCTTCAACCTTGAGGCATCCACGAGTCGATCCGCGGCGTAGATGGACCAAACAAGAGAGAAGAGAACGAGGTAAGTTTGCCAAGGAAACCAATAGATTTCAAAAGTAGTGACAAATATATGGAGCCAAGAAATCGCAACAAGAGGCGCGTCCAAACTCAGTAAGTTGGGCCATAGCCAGAAGGGGATACGCTGTGAGTTGCTCATTTCTAAATCACCAGAGGAGTTAGGTGCTCGACAGTTCTTCGAATAAAATCTTAGCCATTTCAATGCCTTTTACGAAATTCTCAACAGGCAAGTTCTCATTCGGCGCATGAATTTTAGAATCCGGCAAGCAAAGTCCAAGCATAAGCGAATCCGCTCCTAAAATTTCTTTCATGTCTTGAACGATGGGAATACTACCGCCGCCTCGGACTAAGACTGGTTTTGATCCAAAGGCCTTTTCAAGCGCTCTTTGAGCGGATTGTCCAAAGGCTGAGTGAGGGTCCATGAGGTAGGGTTTTCCTGAGTGCTCCAGCTCTATGTTTAAAGAAACTCCGGCTGGGCAATGAGCTTGGAGGTGCTTAACGGCGAGTTCGAGAATATGATCCGGATCTTGATTGGGAACGAGTCGGAATGATAATTTAGCAAAAGCGGAAGACCCGATCACGGTTTTAGAACCTTCGCCCTGATAACCGTAACCCATGCCGTTAACTTCGGCAGTCGGACGGACCCAAAGGCGTTCCGCCGCTGAGAACCCTTTTTCTCCAAAGAGCTCAGGAGCCTGAGCAGATGATTGGAATTCAGCATCAGCTAACTTAGGTTCATCAGCCCACATTTCTTTCTCCCAAGGTTCAATCGCTAAAACATCCGTATAAAAGCCCTCGATGGCAACTTTTCCGTCTTTATCGTGGAGAGAGCTGATGATTTCGCTGAGAGCTGAGCCAGGGTTTTTAACCGTTCCTCCGTAGAGTCCCGAATGAAGGTCTGTTTTTGGGCCAGTGAGTGTTAATTCTAAACAGGCAACCCCTCTCAATCCATAGTCCATGGTTGGCGTTTGAGGGGCAATCATCCCCGTGTCTGAAATCGCAATGACGTCGCAGTTAAACTTCTCCTTATTTGCAGTCAAGTAAGGAGCTAAGCTAGGGGAGCCGATTTCCTCTTCGCCTTCAAAGAGTAAAATTAGGTTCAAGTCTGGCTCTTTGCCTTCTTTGATTAAGTCCTTGAGTGCGGAAACATAAACAAACATTTGCCCTTTATTGTCCGCAGATCCACGGCAGCGTATTTTATTATCAATGATGGTGGGCTCAAAAGGAGGGGTTTCCCATAAGTCTAAAGGGTCCACAGGCTGTACGTCATAATGCCCGTAAATGAGTAAGGTTTTACGCCCTTCTTGATGTTTGTTTTTAGCCACAATCAGAGGATTTCCTGGCGTCTGAATCACCTCGCTAGAAAGCCCTGAGTCATTCAGATAACCGTTTAGCCAATCGGCGCAGGCGTTGACGTTATTCTGATAGGTGGAATCCGCTGAAATGCTTTGGAATCTTAGGAATTCAAATAAATGATCAAGATGAGAGTCCATTGGTTTTTTATAAATAATGGGGTGATTATGGATGTCTGATTATAAACCAACAAAAGAGATTTTATCTTTAGGGAGCTGCGTTAGCGCCTTCAAGCGTTGAGTCATGATATAAACGGCACCAAAGGTAAAAGCCATCAAAGGAAGTCCAATTAAGAGGTAGCCGTATCCTGTGATTTTACCAATCGCGTCATTGTATTCAACCTTAGCGGAGACGAGAGAGTAGTCGACTTGGATTAAGAAATAAAAGGACAAGATGAAGTTGAGTAACGCACTGACGAGAAAAGATGAGGCGAATAAGAATGCTCCAAAAGACAGCACTTTAGAATAACCTTCAGCCAGCTTGTCGGCCTCTACTTTTTCTTCAATACTGGGAATGTTGAAAATAGCATCATTGTATAAAAACAAACGGAATAATGAGTCCTTTCCAGTCCCTCCAATGATGATAACTGAGCCTAAAATAAGAGGCACTAAGGCTTCTTTTGTTGAGAAGACAAGCGGGGCATTCTCTTTAACTGAACCATCTTCGTTCCATAGGTAAAGGGTCAAGCCGCCTGTCAGTAAAACAGAAACCAATCCTAACACGGAAAAGGTGTTCACTTTTTTCGTCGCTAACAAATCCCAAACGCCATAAACGAGAGGAAACGCCACAGCAATGATCATGCCGTTCATCGGACCAAAATGAAGAAAACCACCTTCATCTTTACTCAGCACGTTAAGCGCCAAGACGGGAATGAGGACATTGACGACGATATTGGTTAACGAAGCGGATTCAGAGGTGGTATTAGATGATTTCATTTCAAACAGGTTTGAATTACTTATAGGTCTTATTAGTCAATCAAGAATAAGGCAATATTTATGATGAATACCTTGACCTTCAAGAGACTGGAATCATAGTAGATGTATGGCTAAAGAATATACAACAGCAAACTTTGAAAGCGAAGTTATCAACTCAGAAGTACCAGTATTGGTTGATTTCTGGGCAGAATGGTGTGGACCTTGTAAAATGATTACACCTATCATTGACGACTTGGCTAACGAAGTTGGCGAGACTTACGGCGTGGGTAAAGTAAACGTTGATAACAACCAAGAGTTGGCTCAAAAATACGGCATTCGGTCGATTCCATCCCTTCTTTTCTTCAAAGGTGGTGAAATCGTTGATCAAATCGTAGGAGCAAGCATAACCAAAGAGTCTCTTAAAGAGAAGTTAGCTTCACTATAAGCGACCTGAGTAATTAATTTTAAAAGCCTAGGAGGTTATCTTCCTAGGCTTTTTTGTTTGTTAATAAAGCGCTGAAGTATCTAAACTAAGCTAAGATGAGAAGCTCTCCATATCTTCAAAGCGTTTTTTTTAAAGATAAGCACGACTTTCCTCACAGCGATTACCCTTTTGATATACCTGCAGTTGGAGACATGGAATCTATTCAATTTCATCCCAATGTTACGTTTTTTGTAGGTGAGAATGGTTCTGGAAAGTCGACTGTTCTTGAAGCTATAGCTTTGGCGATGGGGTTTAACCCAGAAGGAGGGTCAAAAAATGCAATGTTTGAAACGGCTGAAACAACCTCTTCTCTTCACACTCAAATAACACTCTCTCGTATCATGCCTAAGCCTAAATCCGGTTACTTCCTAAGAGCGGAGAGTTTTTTTAATGTAGCTACTTATTTAGATCAAGTAGGGGGTAACCGTTCTCTACATCAGTGTTCCCATGGAGAAGCTTTCATAAGTCTGTTAACAGAGACTTTTACTGGTGATGGTATTTATTTACTAGATGAGCCGGAAGCGGCTTTATCTCCTCAGAGACAATTGGCTGCTATTTGCGCCATCAATAAATTAGCTTCTGAGGGGGCTCAGTTCATAATCGCAACCCATTCGCCTATTCTGTTGGCTTATCCACACGCTCAAATCTTTTCGTTTTCGAGTTCAGGTATTCAAGCGATTGATTATGAAGATACTGAACATTTTCAGATCACTCGAAATTTTCTTAATAATCATGTTAGGCAGATTAGTTTACTCATCGATTAAAGAAGAGAAGCGCTTCATTAAGAGAGAGCTTTTTTAATTACTCTAAAAAAGAGAGAGTTGGTGGTTCTCCTTTTTTTCATGAAGCTTAACACCAATGCCAAAGAGTCTAATGGGCTGTTGGTTGCCTCGTAGCCAGGCTTTGTTTAATAAGGTTTTGTAGGTTTGTGAGCTTTGGTGAGTTTGGGATACCTCGGCAGTGGTGTGCGTGAAGTCCGCAAAGGTGAGCTTGATGACTAAAGATTTGATGCTTCGATCTTGGTATTCATGGTTGAGTAAGGCTTGGATTTCTCCTTTCATTTGTTCAAGGGTGGGGAGTAAGTCTTCTGGTTTTTCGATGTCGTGTGGGAAGGTGACTTCCTTACTGATGGATTTCCTGACTCTAAAGGGTTGGATCTCTCTGATGTCAATTCCTCGACAGAGTTCATGGAGTTTGGCTCCCCATTTTCCAAACTGTTTCACCAAGTCAAAAGTGGAGAAGGCTTGAAGGTCTCCACAGGTGATGATGTTTAATTGGTTGAGCTGTTCCTGAGTTTTTTTCCCCACACCGTGTAGGCAAGAAACGGGGAGGGTCTTCATGAAAGATTCAATTTGATCGGGTTTGATTTCAAACTGTCCATTGGGTTTGTTCCAATCGCTGGCTATTTTAGCGAGCATTTTGTTCGGGGCGATGCCTGCGGAGGCGTCTAGATTAAGCTCATCAAAGATTTGATAGCGAATGGTCTCTGCAATCTTAGCCCCCTTATCATGATAGGGACCTAGGTCTAAATAGGCTTCATCGAGTGAGAGCGTCTCGATCAGGTTGGTGTGGCGTTTTAAAATCTTATAAATTTGTTGAGAGACCTCTTGATACAACTCGAATCTGACGGGCAAGACTTCTAAATTAGGACATTGTTGAAACGCCTTGTAAGTGGGCATGGCGGATCGGCAGCCGTATTTCCGAGCTTCATAATTAGCTGTGCACAAAACACTGCGCCGACTGGTGCCACCGACCGCAATCGGACGCCCTTTCAGCGACGGGTTTTCTCGCTCTTCCACTGCGGCGTAAAAGCAATCCATGTCAATGTGAACATACAATCTCATTTGCTACCTCAAAAATGAACACTGTTCAATCGGGCGTGGAAAGAAAAATGTGTAACTATTAGATTCCTAATAAGGCGAGCATTCGGCCTGTTTTTCCTAACTCTTGTCGATAAGAATAGTATTCCTCAGGTGAGCTGGTGGTGCAGATTTGGCTGTCGTGATAATTTGCAGGCAAAACCCCTTGCTCAAGAGCTTGCTGTTGAATGGTCGCTGCAAAATCGATGTCGTAAGCCGGTGGACGTATGCAGGGAGCCAGGCAGATGATGAGATCTTGAGGACGACTGCCGTAACGAGCCTGCATTTGTTGAATGCCTACTTTGAGTATATTTTTCTCGGTGCCGACTTTGCCAGAATGAAGCAATCCAACCGCTTTTTTTACAGGGTCTGCGATATAAATCGCACCACAATCGGCGACATAAATACCAAGCAGGTTATTCTTATTGTTTGTGATTAACCCATCGGATGTGGGGATGATCTGATCTGTGTTTGTTTGATTAGAGCTTTCCTGAAAAGCTTCCACAGAGGAGACTTCATTGCTGTGTGTCTGTTCGCAACGCCAGAGTTGTGAGGGCTTATAGTTTAATCTTTCAACCGCTTTTTGGTGATGCGGCCACAAGCGAGCGATGGCATTCTCACGGTCGGTGTTGGTATTCACCTCATGAACTCGACCGACCCAAGCGGCTCGGAAGCCTTTCTCAAGTATGGGCTTTAAAAAATGAGGCTCGAGCATTTCAGCTAGTCAGCTTTTTCAATTTTAGCGACATGGTCTAAAAACTTCTGCAACTCAGACTTAATCACTGGTAGTAAGATAAAGAGTCCAATCAAGTTAGGGAACACCATCGTGAAGAACAAGGCGTCTGATAAATTAATCACATTAGCGAGTGAAATAGAGGAGCCAACGATGATGAAGAAGCAGAAAGAAAGACGATAGATAATTGTAGCGATGCCGTTGCTGTTGGTTAAAAAAGCAAGGGCTCGCTCCCCATAGTAGGACCATGAAATCATCGTTGAAAAGGCAAACAAGAGTACCGCGATTGAGAGGACATAAGGGAACCAAGAAATCACGGTTTCAAAGCCTTTAGACGTGACCCAAATACCTCCAGACCATCCTGATCTCACTTTGATTTCTGAAGTTTGAACCCAGGCTGTTTGAGCAGTGGCGTCAGCGCTCGCTCCTTTAATTGTGACTTCAGATCTCCCGTTAACGGAAGGGCTGATCTCCGTAAGTAAAAGTGTGCGATCGGTTGTTGATAAAACTTGGGTGGAGGCGTTGTCTTTATAAAAAGAAGACTGAGGGGCAAGCTCCCCTTTCACTTCCCAAACACCGGTCGAGACAATCACCAGGGCGGTTAAGGTGCAGACAATGACGGTATCAATGAAGGGTTCTAATAGAGCCACGACCCCTTCTGAAGCTGGTTTCGTTGTTTTCACCGCGGCGTGAGCAATTCCGGCAGAGCCAACTCCGGCTTCGTTAGAGAAGACCCCACGTTTGACCCCTTGTAAAATGACGGTGATCATGCCGCCTGCAATACCACCGCCAACAGCGGAAGTTGAGAAGGCTGACTGAAAAATAGTTTGGAAAGCAGAAGGGAGTGCTTGACTGTTGACTACCAAGACTGCAATCGCGGCAAGAACGTAAATAATACACATGAAAGGGACCAGAATGGCGGTGAATCGTGCAATGGACTTAATCCCACCGATAATGACCGCACCGACTAACAGGGATAGGATGAGGCCAAACTGCCAGCCTTGTTCAAGAATCCCAAAGGTTTCACTGATTTGAGAGTGCGCTTGGTTGGCTTGGAACATGTTGCCCGCGCCGATAGAGCCGCCAATGGTTCCGATTGCAAAAATGACGGCAAGAATCATCCCAAAGGTTTTCATTCCTTTTTCAGCAAAGCCTCGCTTCAGGTATTGCATGCCACCGCCGATGACTTTGTTGTCAGCGGTGATGGTTCGATATTTAACGGCGAGTGTACATTCGCAGAATTTGGAACTCATGCCTAGAAAGCCAAGTAGAATCATCCAGATAGTCGCTCCTGGGCCACCGGCTCCAATAGCGACCGCAACGCCAGCAATGTTTCCGAGCCCTACGGTTGCAGATAAAGCTGTGCTTAAGGCTTGGAAATGAGTGATTTCGCCAGGATCTGAGGAGGAGCTGTATTTCCCCTTAACTGTTTTAATCGCTAAGTTAATAGCGCGTAGGTTAAGGAACTGAAAATAAAAGGTGAAGTAGACGGCAGCAACCACCAAGATAACTAGAACAAAGGGAATTGAGATTCCGTTAATAACAAAGATGGGAAAAAAAACAATGTCGTTAGCTAAGCTGCTGATGGGAGCGAAAAAGTCATTGATCAACTCGTCTACGCCTTTGTTTTTTTCAGTAGACGCTTGGAGGATTCCTAAAAAAAAGAGTAAAGGGAAAAGTTTTCTCATCAAGGGTGAGTAGAAACTAGGGAGATTGATATGAAAAGATAAAACCTGAGACTATTGCTCAAAAACGCCCAAATCTATCAGTTGTTTTTCAACTTGAGGCGCCCAGCCACGATTCGCGATAGGGGAAGCGGGTGAAGGGTGGAGTATCTTACCGACTTGGTATTCAACTTGGTGTTGTTCGGTTTTTTTGAGGTGTTTAATCGCTTGTGCTAATCTTTTTTCTGCAAAGGCTCCGACGCCAATGAGGTGTTCGGGTTGTAAGATTTTAATCACCTCAACCAGGTGTTGTAAACAAGCCGCCTCGACTGGCTTCATAACCTCTTTGCCTAGCTTATCTGGAGTTAGGTTCGCTCCTGTCTCGCTCATCCAAATGAGAGGGCAATAGTTCAGAACGAAATGATTCTGAAAGAAGTTATCAGCGGTTTCAAATTTCTCTTTAAAATAGCCCCACAAGCGGAAACCGCTCACCTCTGATTTTTCACAAGAAAAGCCTGTGATTGGGCGTTTAGGATGTTCTTTAGCGGGTTTGGAGACGGGGGTGTGGATTCCCATCCAGTCCTTAACTAAGCTGACTTCGCCAAAAGGGACGCCTGTTTGAGCCATGCCAAAAGGCCCAGGGTTCATGCCTAAAAACAAGACTCGCTTAGTCGAGTTAGCGTACTTTTCTAAGTACAGCTCATGAGGTTCTTGAG
>CALLBE010000045.1 GCA_938001985.1 uncultured Verrucomicrobiales bacterium
TTACCCGCATCATCTGGCCTTAAAATATTAGCCTGCTGAATTTGATCCACAGCGGCTCTCAACTGGTTGTCCTTAGCCTCCAACTGAGCCAACTGAACCAAGGCGTCCACTTGCCCCGGGTGGGTGTCTAAAATCATCTTAAAGATATCTCGCGCCGTATTGAGGCGTCCGCCCTCTATCGCTTCCTCAGCTAACTTCTGTCGTTGAGCAATCTCCTGTTGCAGTTCCGCTCCTCGGACAATGCGGTTTTGTGTGGAGTTTTTCCTTTCAAAAAAGAGACTCTGGCTCTTGTCCTGCTTATTCAAAAAGGCACGCTCTTGAGAAGTGAGCAGTTGTTGCCCATCAAAAATCTTTTCCAAAGGCTCTCTAAAAGCGATGACGAGATCTTCATCCAATGAGCCAATCGCCTCCAAGAGCTCTTCTTTACCGGCCAATCGCTTTTGCTGAAGTCGTTCTTGTCTATCGATGATTTTTTGGAAAATCTGAACTTGTTTATAAAAGGCAGACTCTTGGTTATTAACATCCAATAAGGCAAGAAACTCCTGTCCAGAGGCCTTCATTTCTTTCTTCAGGTTTTCAATCTCTAGGAGCAATTCCTTCTGCTTAGCAATTAAAGCCTGGTTGGATTCTTTTAACAGCTTCTCATCCGATTGTGCTTTTTCAGCCTGATCGGATTCCTTTTTCAACTCCACTTGAAGGGCTTCATATTTTTCAGAAAGTGACGCCAATCGAGTCTCGAGAGTTAAGTTGTTTTCTAATAGTTTGGAGGCCTTCTCTGCTTCACTACCATCCAAATTGGATTTAAGCTGAGCGTATAATTTCTCAAGCTCCTTCTTCTCTTGAGTCAATTTTGTATTTTCTTGGGTCAAAGACTCAATCTTAATATCTTTCTTAACTAAGACAGCCGTGAGGCTTTGATTTTTGACACTCAGGTTCTCAATACTCAATCTAGCTGTATTCAGCTTTTCTTCAGTTAACAACAGTTGATTTCTTAAGGCTTTTTGTTTCTTCGAAGATGAAGACTTTAAAGCGCTTAACTCCTGAGTTAGCTTTTCTTTCTCTGCTTGGATCAAGATGATCTGGTTCTCCAGCCCCTCTCGTCGTTCCACCTCATTTTGATAGCGTTTAATCGCATTTTGTAATGAAGTTTCTAGAGACCTTCTGTCTTTGGTTAACTCGGATATTTGAGCTTTAATACTCTCTGAATCAACGCCTCTTGTAGCTAGAGCTAAGTTTTTTTTAGCCAATTGATCTCGCTCTGCTTGGACCGTCTTTAAGGCCTCTCTAGCGGCTTGACTTTCTTTAAGCGCCACTTGGACTTTTGCGCTTAACGCCTGATTCGATAAGCTTAAATTCTTATTTTCATTTACAATTTCCAGTAACTTTTCGGTCTTCGTATCCAAACTTTTTTGGAGCGTTAAAACTCGTTGCTGGCTGAGTCCTAGTTTTTCAGAAACCTCCTCCACCTCGGTTGTTTTAACACTCAGTTCTTTCTCTAATTCTTTACGCAAGGAAGACTCTTTTTTTAATGCGACTGAAACCTCTTGGTTTTTCTTACTTTGCAACTCTGAGTCCTGTTTAACTTGTCGATTTTCTTTTTCCAACCCCTTAACCAAAAGCTCAAGCCTCAGCTTTTCTTTTTCAATCGCAGCTAAATCAGAAGGAGCTGAGCTGGTTAAAAGTCGTTCCTCAAGTGCTTTGATTTTTTGATTCAACAGCCACTCCATTTTAGCATTCGAATCCTGTGCTTCGAGCAACTTCTTGTCTTTTAGTTTTCCCTGACTCAGAGAAAGTTCCAGATGTTTTTTAATGTCTGAAACAGCGGTCTCTTGCTCGACCAAGGAGCTTTCCAGCTTCTGAATGGTTTGTAATTGAAGAGAAACTTTCTGCTGAGACTCCGCATAAGACGCCTCCATCTCAGCTGATTTCACCTTAGACTCAACCAATTGGCTCTTAACCTCTTCTAAAGGCTCTAGCGCTTTAACTTTGAGATCGTAAGCCTTCAGCTGGCTCTCAAGGGTTTGTTGCTGTTCGACTAAACTGGTTTCACGTAATTTTAATTCCGAAAACTCGGCACGCAGCTTCTGTCGCTCAGTCCTCGCTTGCTTCAGCAACTCCTGACTGCTCTCTTGTTGACGGTTTAATTTTCGATTTAAATTATAAAGACTGACCTCTTTTTCGCTCAATTGGTATTTGAGATCTTCGTTTTCTTTAACCGCCAATAAGCGCTGTTGCTTTTCTTGTTCTAGGCTCGCCTTAAGCTTCGCTAAGGTCTGCTGACTTATTTTCGGAGCAGCCTCTTCTTCTGCTTTCTTTTTGAATAAGGCTAGCTGCTTGAGTTTTTTTGATAAACTCTTGGAGCGTTTACCGACGATTTCAGGTTTAAAATCAGGGTGCTTAGACTCCAGTGTTTTGATTAACTTATCAGCCTTCCAGTAAGTTGCATAAGTCTTTGCACCTGATTTCGGCAAATCCTTTTCATGCTGACTCCCTTCGATAATGAGAATAAAGGCCCTCAAAAATAAATCCTGAGGGTCGGAGTCTTGATAATTCCCCTGGGGTTCTTTTAATTCTGCCTGCAATAAAGAGAAAAATAGGACGCTCCATAACGAAGCTATCCATTTCCTCAGAGTCAGAATTTTAAACCCTCTATTCATTCAATCTAGATTTATACCACAGCTATCTAGTTAGCCACAATATTCACCAAGCGCTTAGGCACGACAATGACTTTACGCACCGTCACTCCTGATGTGAATTTCTTAATATTATCATTCGCGAGCGCCAAGGCTTCGATGGCTGCTTTGTCTGCATCTGCTGAAACCATAAGCTTTGCTCGGACCTTGCCATTCACTTGAACCGCCATCTCAATTTCATCATCAACTAGGTAAGCCTCGTTATACTGAGGCCACTCCAATTCACTGAGTAATTCTGATGGCAACGCGCTAAACTTCTCATTAAGCTGGCTATAAATCTCTTCGGTTAAATGTGGGGCATAAGGATTCAATACCTTTAAGAGCATCACTAGATCATCGATGAAGACGCTTTCAGCTGAGGTGAGTTCATTTGTACAAACCATCATTTGGCTGATACCGGT
>CALLBE010000046.1 GCA_938001985.1 uncultured Verrucomicrobiales bacterium
CGCTAATATAAGGTTAGCCATCGGTCCCGCTAAAATCGCAATGAAACGCTGACGACGAGTCATTGCGAAATGTGATGACTTAGCAATCCCCCCAAAGGCATGAATCGTGATCTCAACGAAACCTTTCCCATATTTTCTAAAAAAGAAAGCGTGGCCTAATTCATGACAGAGGATGGATAGAAAAAACACCATCATTATTAAGAGAACATAAATCAACTCGGCAGGGTTGCTCATATTTCCTCCGTAAAAAAACAGCCCAATCATTCCAGAAAACAACCAAAACCATGGCGTAACTTTCACAGGGAAACCAAAAAGATTAAATTCAAGCATATGGCAGTAAACTAATGTCTTATTTTTCTACAATCAAGCTTTGAAGGAGAAGCTTTTTTATATTGATAAACTTCATTTCAATAGCTCTACGATGCGCCTTCAATCAGGTCACTCAACTCCGATTTTTCGAGCCATCCACGGTTTTCATCCGGAGTTTCTACATAAAACCAATGACCGCGCTCCAGCAATACCTTCACAACCGTTCCCTCTCTTAATTTACGAACCGTAGCCGCATTCCTCACCGGCTCCGTTTTCACAGTCACGTCCTCCAGATCAGAGACGATCCACAAATCATCTTTATGATACTGAAAGCTTCTCTGATCTTCGAAGTAAATATGAATGGATGCGTATAAGGCAAAACAAAAGGTAAGAACCCCTACCCAAGCACCAATATTCAGGCCCAGATTCGCAAACTTACCCTGATACCGAATCAACTTTAAATACCATTTTAACAACACCATGAACAGAATGGCTAAAAAAGCAATGACCACCCAAGACCTCCAGTCCGCCTCTGATTGAAAAGTGAACCAACTCACCATGGGTTCATGAAATGGAACCGCTCCAGCAATCTTCTCCACATAACGAAGGTTTTGTAAGGCTTCAGGATGTCTGGGTTCTAAAGCCAACGCCTGATGATAGGATGCAATGGCTTTCCCGTACTTGTGTTGTTTTACGTAAGTATTGCCTAGGTTGTAATAAAGGTCAGCAGAGGGGGATTCCTTAATCTTTTCTTTATAAATCTTCTGAGCACCACTCCAATCTTGATCCTGCCACGCCTGAACCGCGGCATCCACAGTGTTGGTCAAGTTGGTTGCATCTGCATTAGTATGTGCCTTATTCGCATTCCCGACCGCCTCGACCGCCTCGACCGCCTCGACCGCCTCAACCTGACCCAAGCAGAACAATGCACCCACCATGATTACATTGAGATAAGGCAAGCTGCGCTTCATGGCTTTAGCAATAAGGTCATAGTGACGATTGATTTGCTCTTTCTCAATCGCTTTACTTTCCAATGAAAAGCTCGATTCATCTCTGTTCTTCAAAACCTCATCAAACTCGCTATTCCCGGCTTCTCCTAAGTCACCTTCAACCAATCGACCCGCCTCTCGATAAAACTCCGTAGGTTGCTTCTTCAGTTTTTTCAACTGATCCAGTTTAGCCAAGAAACGTTTGCGAGCCCTTTGGCGAATAAACCAAGGCTGCAACTGATGAAACAGGATAAGCCCAATCACACACATACAGGCCCCGATTAACCCCGTAAATACGCCTTTCTCCGCAGAGACATTAGCACATTCTCCACAATGCAACTCAGGATTTGGAATGATCGATAATATATCCGTCATGGCTAACTCAGGAACCGCGGGCAATGAACCAGCAGAAGCCGGTGAACTGAATGAGCGGTTCAAAGCCCCCCCTCCTCCAGCAACCTTAGTTAACGGCTTGATCGTAAGCGGCAGTGGCTTAGATCTTAAGGTTTCATACCTTTCTTTCACAGGATCAAAATAAGAAAACTCAATCGGAGGCACCGTATCCACAGCCTCTAAAGGACGCATAATTTGTGTGAAACGGACAACGCCAGAGAGCTCTTTCCTCTCATTGCCTCTCTGATGTTTGGTCGCTGGATACAGTTGCCATTTACGGAGTTCCTTTTTATCAAACGAAGGGCTGGTTAGCATTTCTAAATTCCCTGAACCTGAAATCGAGATATCCAGAGTGATCGGGTCACCCTCCAACACCTCTGTTTGCTTAACGGAACGTTCCATGGTAAACTCACCCACAGCCCCATTAAAACTAGCAGGCGCATTAGCCGGCAGCGGTTTAATAGTAAGCTTCCGAGCAGGAATCGTTATTTTAAAGGGAACCGACTCATAACGTCTAAAAAACCCACTGCCATGACTACGCGAGTGAATAACTCTTCTGGAAAAGCCTTTTTCACCCGGACCAAGTTGAGCCTCCCCAGCCTTTAACGCACCAATTGTTGTTGAAAAATTAAAGACTTGGTATTTCGCACCGTTATAATCAATCTCCGAGTGATTACTGTTCTCTAATTCAAATCTCCAAGCTGAGATCCCACTCGTCTCCACTTGAGCCAATCCGCCAACTTGAGACAATTCAATACTCGCAGGCAAAACAATTTTCAACGTACAGTAAGCAGCTTGCCCCTCATATAAAGTATCACTGGGCAAAGCAAAATAAGTCGCATAAAAAAACTTATCCTCACCTAAGCTAGCGGCCTGCCAATCCATCTGATTCGCTTTTAAATACTCCACCTGAACACCCTTCAAAACCTGCTGTTTATTATTCGTGTATGTTAAAAGAATGGAAGGTAACATCACCTTAGCTCCCGTTGCCTTTTGAGGCGTTGCGGAAAAAGTGTACTGCTGAATCATGTCACTCCCTTGACGGATACGTCGCTGGCTGATGTTTTTTATCAGAAGGTTATCCGGATTACTCGTTAGCTTTAAATCCGCAGACAAGTTCGCGTTTTTAATATTAACATCAAAAACAATCATCTCACCCTCTACCGCGTAAAGATTATGAACCTTCAGTGTGGCCTCTCCTGCCACAACACCAACTAACGCCACCAAGGCTGTGTATACATACTTTAACATCTACCAATCTTTCTCCGGTTTTTTAATTCTTGAACGGTGCTTAATACGTGCAGGCATTTTTCTCAAATCCGCACTGTTTCTTAAAATTTGTTCTGCGTAATCAATCGCATCCTGATCTAAAGGCTCGCCCTCTTCTGAAGAGCTTGAAGCTCGCCCGCCTTGTGATTGAGGTTCACCTTCCTGCTCAGAACCTTCGGATTCCTGACCACTCTGTTGATTTTGGCTCTCAGAAGAGTCTCCGTCGGACTCTTTTCCGTCCTCACTCTCCTCGCCCTTCTCACTCTCGTCTCCTTGGTTACTTTCCTCAGAATCAGACTTATCGGAGTCCTCAGGATTCTCTCCACCTTCTTGCTTCTTTTCACCTTCTTGCTTCTCTCCACCCTCTTCGGATTGTTCTTCCTGAGGCTCGTCTCTATAAAAATCATCAGGGTTCTCTTCTTTTTCTCCCCCCTGACTCTGGTCTTGGTTCTGGCCTTTCTTGGGATCCCCATTCTTCCCTGACTTTGAATTTTTATTGTCTTGAGACTGAGAGTTTTGATCCTGATTTTGTTTTTCCTGATCTTTCTGCTGTTGATCCTCTTGTTCCTGCTGCTGTTTCAAAATCTTTTCGAGCTCGGCAATCCAATCATTCACTCGCTTAAGCGGACGCGCTGCCAACGATTCTTCAGCCGAAGCCTTCTTAAAATCCATGAAATGAGTTTTCGCGCTCTTTAAAGCCAAAAGAACCGAGGGAACCTCCTTGAGTAACTCTTCTGTTGGGGTTTTTAAAATTGCTGGCGTGGGCTTATCCAAGGGAAGGTCAGGAACTCCTTTGCCCTCCTTATTCAGACGCCTCCATGATTGTTGGACTAAAACACTGCCAATCCCCCAATTAGCCTGTTGTTGAAGTTTAGGGTTTTTTGATTTCAAAACCTCACTAAAATCACGTCGAGACAAGTTCCATTTTTTTAATTTAAAAAAGGCATGCGCACGAAACAAGCGAGCCTCTAAGTGAGAGTTTTCCCCGTGAATTACAGACTCCCACCAGCGCACTGGCTTATCAATCTCTTCGGAGGTCTGCTTCACTATTTCCTCATATTTTGACGCCTCCTCCAGTGTGTTAAACTCCTTGAGGTTCATCGCTTCGCCAACTCCCATGAAAAAGAAGCTCCCCACGCCCATAATCAAGCCTAATGGGAGACGCGTTTTCTTCTGGGTAAAAACAACCGGCCTTAAAACAAATAAGGCAATCAATAAAAGAATCACGGCAGGCGCCACAAACCATTGGAAACCTTCCTTTTGAATGTAAATTTCGGTTTGTTCATCCTCTGAATAACTCAGCCCCTGAAGGCTGGCTTGAATCACCGCTTTCAAGTCGCTGCTTTGGGAAAGCGAAAAATAGCGCCCCCCGGTTTCTCTGGCTAAATACTCCAAGCTCTCTGTCTCGAGTCGACTCAATACAGGCCTGCCCGATCGATCTCGAAAATGCCCATCGGCTTCTTTTTTATCCGGGATCAAATCCCCCTGTGCCGTTCCAACCCCTATGGCATGGATGCGAATCTTACTCTTATTCGCGAGTTTGGTTATTTTATCTAAATCTTTGGAATGTCGCTCCCCGTCTGATAAAATAATTAAAGCACGGTTCGCCAACTCCGATTGCTCAAACCTCTTTGACGCCACCTCCATCATCTCTAGAAAATCCGAGCCACCATAAGGAATATAATCCTCATCCAAAAACTCAATCACCTCACGAACCGCGTCATGGTGAGGCGTCAATGGCGCTGCTATATGGGCCCTTCCAGCAAATGCTAACACCCCTATTTTATCACCAGGCAAGGCCTCAACTAAATCAAAAGCCAACAACCTAGCAACTTCCAATCGCGACGGCTTAACGTCTTCAGTCAACATACTACGGGAGACATCAATCGCAATCATCACCTCGCGGCTTCTAAGGGTTTGCTCTACTTTTTGCTTATCCATCACCCATCTAGCCAATCCAAATGAGGTCAACATGGCGGCCAAAACCAATGAGAAGAGAATCAAAAAATAACGCCCTCTAGGATAAGGCGTCCCGAGGCGGTTTAATAACCGAGCTGAAATCAACCGTTCTCTCAACTTGTCTCGTCTCGCCCACGACATGACTCCCAGTCCCCCCAAGAGAAGCAAGGGAAGGCAAGCGGTTAACCAAACTATATTTTCAAATTCCATCTCAATAGCTTATGGCAGGGGTGGCAATCTAAAGGCTTGAAAAATCAAAGCCAACACTAACAAAACAAAGCCGACAAAAAGAAAAATTAAAAAGTGCTCTTCAACACGAACCGAACTCCGTTGCTCCACCTCTGTTTTTTCGAGGCTATCAATTTTTGAAAAAATAGATTTCAACTGATCCGTGTCTTGAGCTCGGTAATGCGCACCTCCAGTGACTTTGGCAATCTCTTTAAGCGTCTCCTCATCAAACTCCTGCTGTGGGAGAGCTGGTATATTGCGCCCGATACGCCCCCCTTCGGTTCCAATCGCGATGGTGTATATTTTCACTCCCTTCGTCGCGCAAAGCTTAGCCGCCTCAATCGGTTTAATTTTTCCAGAGTTATTAGCCCCATCAGTCAAGAGGACAATGATCTTCGATTTCGCCTCTTTTTTACTTAACTTTAAATAAGCAGCACTGATGGCAGAACCAATAGCGGTGCCATCATCTTCTCGGGGTAAATCGTTTAAAGTCAGTGCCGCAATCTGGCTTTGCACCCAATCTTTATCAAACGTGATTGGACTCACCGAATAGGGACGCCCAGCGTAAGCAACTGCGCCAATACGGTCTCCCTCTCTCTTTTTTACAAAGGCAATTGCGTTTCGCTTAGCTGCATTAATCCGAGGCTCTGCATAGCCTTTATAAAGAAAGTCTTTAACCGACATTGAGCTGGATACGTCAATGGCCAGTACGATATCAACGACCTCGGCATTATTCGTACTCACAGATTCATGCGTCTGAGGCCTTGATAAAGCAAAAACAAGAGCAATCACCGCCCCCCATAAGGCTAGGTATTTTAAAAAAGTAAACGCATCTCGCTGATTTTTATTCAACTCGAGCAACACAGGCACCCCAGCCATAGGCACTTGCCCTTCCGAGCGCGAACCTCTCCCCCAGTTACCAAAAAGCCACAAGGGCAAAAGTAGTAGCAATAACAACCAGAGCGGAGACGCGATCACCCAATCATTCCATGGTATCGTTATCATTATTAAGCAGAGCGTTCCTGTTGACTGAGTTTATTCAATTCCAAGATCAATTCTTTCGCTTCCTTCAGGACAGCCTGAATTTGATCTTGGTCACTTAAGTCCTCACGCTCAAAGCGTAAAACTTCCCACTTTCCTAAAAAAACAAGCAACGCTCTCAATGCGTTTTGCTGGGCCCCACTCTCTTGATTCCGGCTCAACACATGAAGCTCCTTCTGAGTGTATGGAAAAATAGTAAACTTAAACTTCGCTTGATAAAAGCGCTTAATCAAGCGGACCAGCTCAACACTCACCCCTTTTAATGAGGTCTGATCTTTTAACGTTTCGATCTCAGCTAACGCCTCGGCCTTAGTAATATTCAAGCATTCAAAACCTTG
>CALLBE010000047.1 GCA_938001985.1 uncultured Verrucomicrobiales bacterium
AGGACTTCAAAGAGTTGTGTTCTACCGCCAAACCGTTTGGTCACGGAATCGATGACAATGCCTCGAATACTGACCGGATGGATAGAAGGTTGGGTGGGAAATGGGTCGAAGTGCCGTCTGTCCTCGTAGCGTTTTGGGTAGAAGTTTAAAAGCTGCTCTAACGTTTCTACCTTAGACGCTACCAATGCATTCACCTCGGCCCCTCGCAAAAAAGGAAGGGTTGCTATTGAGCTGGAGAGGCGATGCATGTCACTCGATCAGTTGCGGTGCTGGGTACTGGAGGATGGGGAGTAGCCGTTTTCTTCTAGTTATTCAAACCGCTTCGTTTCAACAAAGCCAGTAATTCAGGATCGCGGCCTCGGAAGTTTTTAAACAGTTCGTTCGCCGGGTGTGCATTGCCTTGGCTGAGGATTTCTTTTCTAAACTCGAGACCAATACTTGGGCTTAACACCCCGTTTTCTTCGAATTTAGTGAAGGCGTCCGCATCTAAAACTTCAGCCCACTTGTAAGAATAATAGCCTGCGGCATAACCTGTGGCATCTGAGAAAAGGTGTCCGAACTGTCTCAAGATCGTCGGTGATGGTTCACTCAACGGGATTTTATAATCCCCAACTAAAGATTGATCCAGTGCATCCAAGTCCATGGAGAGGTCCAGATTTGCGTTCGAGTGGAGCTCTAAGTCTAGCTTGGAAAACCCAAGTTGACGCATGCAGTTCGTGGCGGAACGGTAGTTGCGAGCTTTGAGCATTTTGTCAAAAAGCTCATCAGGGATGGGCTCTCCGGTTTCATGATGTTTGGCAAACGTATCTAATGTTTTTCGGTTCCAGCAAAAGTTCTCCATCAGCTGGGAAGGCAGTTCTACAAAGTCCCAAGACACATTGGTGCCTGCGAGTGAAGGAATCGGCACTTCACTCAATAATAAGTGTAATAAATGCCCAAACTCATGGAATATGGTCTCCACCTCCTCATGCGTGAGTAAGGCGGGTTGATCGCCGACGGGCTTGGTCATGTTCCCGACAATAAGCCCCAGATGTTTGATGCCTTCGGCGGGTGAACCGACTCGAAGTTGGTTCATCCAAGCGCCACCACGTTTGCTCTCACGAGGGTGCCAATCGGCATAGAACGAACCGAGGTGAGCCTTGGTTTTTTCATCATAAATTTCATAAAACTTAACGTCCTCATGCCAGACTTCGATCTTATCGGATTCAGGAGTTTCATCAGGTGTGGATAAAAACTGAGTGCTTTTTTCCTTAAATGACACCGCGAAGAGTTCACTGCAGAGCTCAAACATGCCCTTCATGACTTGATCGACAGCGAAGTAGGGACGCAAGGACTCATCATCAAAGTTGTAAGCCGCCTTGCGGTGATGTTCGCTCCAATAAGCGACATTCCACGGCTCGAGGCTTGATGAAGGCGTGGAGGCGAAACCTTCTTGGTTTTTATAGGCCAGCAGGGCTTCGTTTTCTTGAAGGAACTGAGCGTGGATTTTTTGATGAAGGTCTTCCACGAAATGTAAGGCCTTGGCGCCAGAGCCTGTCATTCTTCGCTTGGTGACTAGGTCGGCAAAGTTATCCTTGCCCAATAGCTTCGCTTTTTCCTGTCTAAGGACTAAGATTTTACGAATTTCATCCGACGTATCATAGGGAGCAATTGACCCAACTGTGCAGATACCTCGCCACACTTTCTCTCGCAGCGCTTCGTTTTCCGCATTCATTAACACCGGGCGATAAGACGTTGCTTGGGCGGAAATGCGCCATAAGTCCTTATTATCGGGGTTCTTGTTTTTAACGTCTTGCTGCAAGGCTGCTTGATGTGACTGAGGAACCCCAGCCAGCAGAGAAGCGTCATCAAGAATAAGTTCCCAAGCATTTGTCGAATCGAGGACTTTTTCGGAGAATGTTTTAGTCAATTCGGAAAGCTCAGCATTGATTTCTCGAATGCGTTCTTTTTCCTCCTTCGGGAGGTCAATACCTGCAGAGATGAAGTCCTCCGAAGTTTCAGCGACATGGCGCTGTTGGATGGCGGTTAATTGAGTGATTTCAGCTTTCTTTTCAGCAAAGCGTTTGAGACTGGCCCAGAGGTCTTCATTGAGACCCAAAGAGGAGTAGAAGGCAGAGACTTTGCCTAAATTTTCATTATAAGCAGCCCGCAGCGCTTCGGAGTCACAAACACTGGATAAGTGGCTGGCTTCGCCCCAAGCATTGTCAAGCAGATCGGTTGCGTGTTCTAGGGCTAAAAACGTGGTTTGGTAGCTGACTTCATCATCTGGCAAGTTGATGATTTTTTCGATGTTTTCAGTAGAAATGGCTATGGCGGTGTCGACGCCTTCAGAAAGTTTAGAAGCTTCTCGGAGAGACCAGCGAATTTCAAATTCAGAAAGTAAGAACGGGTTCGTCATGATGAGTCGTGATTAGTTAAGAGAGTCGGGGCGAGGTTGGGAATAAATTTCTGTCACCCATTGGATAAAAGCCTGAGGTTGTTCCCAGGGGATTCGATGCCCAGCGTGGTTAAAAACTGTGAGCTTAATGGCAGGGTTTATTGCGGTGATTTCCTGGGCGATTTTTACAAATTTAGCATCATTATTTCCCACGGCCCAATGAACTTTCGTTTTTTGTGTGGATAAAAAAGACCTGAAGTCTTTTTGTTTTCCCAAACTCCAAGCAGAGAATGAGGTCTTGATTTCAGTCTTCTGAGACTCAAGGGCAAGTCGGTTGGGGAGCGCCGAGCCCTCACTGGTGTTGGGGCGGTTGAGATTTGAAATCAGCACGGACTGCTGATTCCATTCTGCTAAAAACTCAGACCACGTGAGGCTGTCTATTTTATTTGCCCAGATTTCATCGTGAGCTAGACGCTGATACTTTTCTTTCTCATGAACCAGCCCCGGGTGAGCGGAGACAAGAACTACTTGATCCCAATATTCAGGGTGTTTCTCAAATAAATGTAAGGCCAATCGACCGCCTAAGGAATAACCCAGTAACACGTTTTTTCCGCCACTATTGGATTTGTGAATAGGGTAGCGGTGGTAGAATTCCTCAACAAAAGAGTCAAAAGAAGCGGCTGATGTTGATGATAAAAACGGCCATAAATCAATGGCTTCGAAAGGGATGCCTGCTGCCTGAAAAGCCTCTGCATGAAGTTCCCAATCCTTTGCCATGCCAATGGAGCCATGTAAGCCAAAAATCATCTAGAAACAGTTCACCCCATGGAGAAAGATGAACCAAGTTTATATTTATCTTTTAGAAAGAAAGAAAGTCATTATAAAACGAGTGAATGACAAAGGGATTGGGATTGCTAGAGCTGGTTAAGAAATCAGGGAGAGTGGGACTCGCTGGAGCTAAAGAAGTGATTGTTCCCGGAGTGGCGCTCCAACTATTCGCCTTGGTCTTGATTGTTTGTTATTTTAATGTCGCCAGCGTTCGCTCTGTATTGGATGTAGTGGGGGGCTTGAATGTGAGTTTTTATCCTTGGTTTGGCGTCCTTTCCACCACTTTGTTTGGTGGGGTGATTCCCATGCTGATCGAGAGTTTATATGTGAAAAGCCATCCGCAGCTTAAAAAAGGAGTGGGGAAAGTGGCTTACACCTTGCTCTATTGGGCAGTTGCTGGGGCGATGATTGGTGCTTTTTATCAGGTTAATGCGGCTATTTTTGGTCATGACAATGCCTTATGGACTGTCGTCAAAAAGACATTGTTTGATCAGTTCATTTGGTTGCCGCTAATTCCAGCGCCTATGATGGTTCTGTGTTATTTATATCGGGACGTTGATTTTAAAAACACTGGCTTTAGAGAGGCCTTGGCAAAGCATGGTTACTGGGAGCGAGCAATTCCCGTTATTATCGTTAACTGGATGGTTTGGATACCTAGCACCTTGATTGTTTACACCTTGCCTTCTCCGCTACAGCTGCCGGTTATGAATATCATCCTCTGTATTTGGAGCTTGATGTTAACCTTTATCTCATTAAAAAACTCTAACTAATATGGCTCATGCTTATCTTCATAATGTGCGTTTTGATGAAACCGATTTAGCCGGGATCGTTCACTTCAGTCATTATGCAAAATGGGTAGAATCAGCTGAGCATTCACTGCTGAAACATATAGGAATCCCTATTATTTCAGCGCAAGGAGGGTTTCCTAAAGTAAATTTCACCATCAATTATAAAAAGCCGGTGAGGTTTGATGATCAGATCACCATTGAGCTTTCTGTAACCGAAGTGGGAACGAGCTCCGTTCATTATGCGTTTGAAATAACTCGAGACAATGAAAGCCTAGCGAGTGGTAAGCTGGCAACGGTTTATGTGACTCGAGAAGGTATTCCCCAAACGATTCCCCCACAGTGGAAAGAAGCTTTTTTGACGTCGTTCTATTAAGAATAAGAGGCAGACAGAAGGAGAAGGGGTTGAGGTCGCTCCTGTGGCCTATTAAATTACCTTCTTATTTAAGAAAAAACACTCCCAACTCAAAAATTATCATTTTATTCGGCTGCCCCCTATTCGATCAGAAAAGATAGTCCTTCTGCTTGATGATTTTTTTAACATAAAGTATTGCGTATCGAAAATAGAATGCATTATATTTACCTCGGCTTTAATTTAATCAAGCACTAG
>CALLBE010000048.1 GCA_938001985.1 uncultured Verrucomicrobiales bacterium
GCTAGGAGGTCTTTACTCTTTGCTTTTAGTCGTAAGCGTTCCATCTCCTCAAGTTGAGGCATGATTGATTGTAAAAAATCACTAGTAATAATCATAATAATAAATCAACTAAAAACGCCAGTCATTGAGAGACCTGCTTCTACAATCTCTGTTAATGACGTGAATAAAAGAGTTGGGATAACAAAAGTAACAGCGCCGATTAAAAGATAAGTTATCTCCATGGTTAAATATTAGTTTTTTGATATTACGGGTGATAGATACTTGAGGCAAGGAGTTAATAGTGCTGACTATGTTAGTTAAAGACCGATCTTGAAGTTTTCGAGAACGCTGGGGTCTTCCTTGAGTTTTTTCCTCATTCGCAAAGGGGGGAGACCTGTTTGGCGTTTTAGGAAATTAGAGAAAGCCGTGAGATTGCTGAAGTTTGCCTCTTGAGAAATGGCGTCGAGGCTTAAGCTCTCTTTGGATAAAAGCTGTAAAATGGCGTGAGTCCGGTAGTTTCGGCTTAATTTGGCAGGGCTTTCTAGTTTGTGAGACCGGAAGGCTCGCTCAATCGTTCTTTTTGATACCCCACACTTTTCGGCTAATTCTTCAATGGAAGAGCCCTGCAGAGGGTTGGATTCAATGAGGTTGAAAACCCTTTCAATCATTTTTTGAGAGGCATCGATTGTGTGAGTGGAGGCCCTAATAATTAGTCTGGGAGATGGGGTTAAAAGCTCTTGTCTAGAGACGGACTCGTCTAAGAGCATCCGCAGTTCATTGAAGACACTTTTTCCTAGCTGGTCGCTGAATAATTCGATGCTGCTTAGTTGAGGGGATGAGAGCTGTGTTAAGATTTCATCATTGTCGACGCCGATAATGGAGAAGTCACGAGGGGTGGTGAGCCCATTAATTCGAGCCATTTGAATTGTTTTGGTGGCGATCTCGTCATTGGTGGCGAATATGCCTGTCTTAGGGGGGATAGCCTTGAGCCACTTGGCCCAGTTTGAGTTGAAATTAGTTTCTAAGCTCTGAGGCGGTATGCTGAGAGCGTGGAGTTTTTTATTTTGCTCTTTGGCTAGGTTTAGGAAGTGGTCTGCTCGACTTTTTGACCACAGGACATCGCGGTGATAGACACAGGCAAAGGATTTTAGATTGAGTTTGTTTAAGGCGTTAAAGGCGATCTCGGCACAGGTTTTGTCGAGATTGTTTTGATACGCCTGTAGTGAAGAGTTGCTTTGGTAGGTTGAGTCTATACCCCTGAGTATTACTTGGGGAATATCTAAAGTGTTGAAGAATTCAGAGCTTTCTTTGCTAATCCCTCTGGCGATAATGCCGTGAATTGTGATTTTTTGCTGTAAGGATTTAAGCTGCTCTTCTGGATTATGAGGAGGAAGTAACCAAATGTTATAGTGACTGTTTTTTTGATATTCGCTTAGTACACCTTTTACAAACTTTAGGGAAAAGTTGTTTGAGGTGTTAGTGAATAAGCAAATATTTAAGGTTTCCTTCATTTCAATGGCTTTAGTATATGTCAGATTCTAAATTAAAAATAGCGATATTTGAGGTTTTTAAAATGATTGTTGTCGTTTTTTGTAGGTAATAATGAGTTGAGTTTTTTTATCAATGTCGTAATTTTAAATTAGAATAATATGTCTAAGCTATTTATTGTGATGGGGGTTTCGGCGAGCGGGAAGAGTACGCTTGGTCAATTATTAGCTGATAAGCTCGAGGGTGAGTTTTTTGATGGTGATGATTATCATCCCGAAGCTAATAAAAAGAAAATGAGCGAAGGTAAGGCTCTGGATGATAATGATAGGCAAGGCTGGCTCGAGGTTTTAGCTGATTTACTAGCCGAGCAGGCTAAAAAGGCGACCCCAACTTTTGTGGCGTGTTCAGCGTTGAAGGCTAAATATAGAGATGTGCTGAGTGCTCAATTACCTTCGGATGAAGAGTTGAATATTTTGTGGTTGGACGGCGATAAAGAGCTGATCCGAAATAGAATTAAAGAGCGATATGAGGCAGGTGTTCACTTCATGCCGCCAGAATTATTGGACAGTCAACTCGAAGTTTTAGAGACTCCAGCAGGGGCTATCCGCCTAGACATCTCAAATTCGCCAGAAGAGCTGGCCAAACAAGTAATCTCAAAAATCAAAGCGTAATTTATTATGAATCAATCAAAAGAATCTTTTAGCGTCGTTACTCATGAAGAGCACAATGCTCTGGTTAAAGCAGCCTTTCAAGATCGTGGGTTTTCCGAAGAGGAGTCAATCGCAGCTGCTGAGGTGGCGGCGAATGCAACGTATCATGGCAATCGTACTCACAATGCCTTAAAAGCTATCCACCTGGATGAGCTTTTGGGGAGTGGTCGTGGCAATTGTACCCCTGGTGCTGAGATTATTAAACAACCGAGCCGTTTTGGTGCAGCTCAGGTTTGGGATGCTCAGATGAAGCTCGGTCAGCTTGTGGCTAAAGAGGCTTTTGAAGAGTGTATTAAGATGGCTGATAAGTATGGCGTCGGCATGGTCAGTGTGGACAACGCTTGGCATTATTTATGGGGTGCGGGTTATGTGATTGATGTCGCAAAACGTGGCTATCTAGCTTACACCAACTGTACGTCGACATTGGCTGAAGTGGTTCCATTTATGGGTAAATTCCCAACCTTGGGTACGAACCCTCACAGCTGGGCTTTCCCAACGTCAGATGAAGTCGGTTTCCCGATTTGTTTGGATTGGGCTACGTCCACCGTCGCCATG
>CALLBE010000049.1 GCA_938001985.1 uncultured Verrucomicrobiales bacterium
CCAGCGACATCTAAAATTGAATCCTCCAATGTCGGCTCTCCTTCCTGTAAAACACCATCCTGGTTTAAATCCTCTACAAAAGCCACCTTCCAGGTCGCCGGCAACCCTGAATGCTGTAACAAATACTGATCATCTGGTTCCGTATGCACGGCTAAATTATCAATTACAAATGGAACATTAATGGCTTCTCCTGCCGATGAGCTAACTTGAATAACCGTATCCGTTCCCGAACCAGAAGGGGCGTCTGAATGATACTTCAAGTCGACTCCGTAAGTTTCAGCTCCTGTATTTCGAACAATAATTAAATTAGCTTGGGCTGTTGCAGTACGACCCGTAACTGTGGTGAAGGTTACATCCACTAAAAAATCAGCACTATTCTCCTGTGACCTAAATTCAATGGCACGAGCAACTTCCGTGATATGTCTTTCTAATAAACTTCGCCCATTAAACACGGGGTCACTACTGACCTCCAACGGCAACGCCGAACTGTCAAATGTGATTTCAATAAACTCACGCCCATTACCATTGGCTCCAACCGTTCCATTTCCATAAATGACATCCGCAATTTTATTGCCCTGATAATGCAATTCACTACCCACTTCTGTATAGTCAGCATTGTCAAACTCGATTCGATAGAGTTCATCATTGGTTCCACCTCCATTTCTCTCAATCCTCAAGACACTGCCGTCAAAGTCACCATACCTTTGATATGAGAAATCACGAACCTCCAAATCCGCATCAAAATCCTCCCAGTCGGTCTTTAACTGTACCCTCCGATCAAACAAATTATTGATTTGAGGTTGCGCTTCTAAAGGCCCTAATAAAACCGACGGAGTCAGCTCAAATATCAAATTCCTATCATCACCATTGAGAGGATAATCGAGGCTAACATTTGGCAAAGGAACAACACCATTAACCGAAACATTCCCTGAGTGACTTCCATTACTATCTCGCCCTAAGGCTCCATTATCCGTACCTGTCCACGCGGTCGTTGTTATTGTCTGGGGAGCTGTACTAATCAACCGACCATCACCGCCGATCACGTATAACCGAGTGGTCAAGGATCCTAGATTCTGATTCATAACCAACCGCAAGGCAATATGGCGATCTAAATCTGCATTGGTCAAGGTCACCTCATGAAGAGCCGAAGTGTCCCCCCCCTCTAAATTCAACGCCACTAGGGTATTACCCCGGAGACCTATCGTCATCCCTCTAGTCTCTCCACCAAACTCAACGAGCACATAATTATTAGTAAAATCGAAACTGGAGAGCATTTTAAAATTTAAATCAATGGTCGCATCATTATTAGCCAACCCGGTATCTTGAGCCCCTGTAGTAATCTCTCCCAAATCAGTTACAATTCCTGTCGCTCTTAGCGTTACAGCAGAATTGAGGTCATCACGGTTGACTTGACCAATCAAGATCGCGAGTTCCAGCTGATCCAATTCAAAATCATACAGACCAGCCCCCATAGCCAATGAGACAATCTCAGCTTGGTAATCCGCTAATAAGGTCGCTGAGACTTCAGTCGTGGAGACCAAGCTACCATCTAATAAGTCTTGCACCGTAATGTTTGAGGCATTGCCAGCCTGATGAGCGGCATTAATTTTATCCAAGGCCGTTTGTATCGTGGTGTCAATATCCAGCAAGTCGTAGATTTCTTGTGCAGTGTCGACATCAACCCCATCCGCATTGGCAATTCTCTCTCTATAAAACTCCAAATAAGCCTCATTTAAGTTTGGATAAGCTGACGCTCTGAACAGATCATCAATATCTAGATTTGAAGCATCATCATTCTCAGCCGCATATACGATCAGATCAATTTCACTGGTGTCGATAAAGCTGATTAAAACATCATTCCTAGAAATAACCCCCGGAGAGGAAACCACCCACTCATAAGTATCTCGGTGGATATAATCGGTCTTGATTCGAATCGCTTGTAAAATCTCTGAGAACTCGGCCGTATTAACCACCCCACCCAAGGTGTTATCAAACGTTAAAGTGAATTGACCATCAACAATCGTATAGGAAGCGACATCTCGGCCCTGATAAGTCACCACTTTATTCAAGCTATTATCAAAGATCTCTCGGTTATCAGAGAAAACTCGATACTGATCTTCTGAAACAGCACCCGACTTTCGACCTAAAGTCACGACCACACCATTGTAATCACCATTACTATCAGCTGCGGTGGAGAACCCTGTAATAGAACTATCTACAATCTCCAGTTGATTGAACTGTAAATCCGGGCCTGTGTTGATATTGGATAAAAACGTTTCAACTAAAATAGGTTGCTGTAACAACTCGTCATGATAAAAATTAACCGAGGTGTCGCTATTATCGGGTAAGGTGATAGCGCTACGAAAATTGGCAGCAAAAACATTCTGCCCCGCATAGTTACTAGGAGTACTCCCCACACTGGAGCCATTCCCTCCAGACCATAAGTTTGAACTGTGAGTAACATTCTCCGGTCCCGCTCCTATCCCTAAGTCTGCAGCAACTCCTAGCAGTCCAGTCCCATCCTCAAGAACAGCGGATAGACCTAATGTCTGAGAATTGTTTGCTGGATCTATTCGATCAATAGTCATCCTCACTGTAATCAAAAGACCAACAGCGGAAGGGGGCAAGGTGATCTCTAAGGCACCTCTATTTGCCGCTCCATTATTAGGGCTTTGGCTGTAAAAAATAATTCGATTATTCTGAAGCGTTAGAGAGGTACCGTGCACGGTTCCCCCTGTCTCAAATAGCATATAAGAATTCGTCGTAATGAATGCAGGCACCCTGAAGCTCACATCCATGGTTGCGTCATCATCAGAGTATCCATTAGTGCCCAAGGTTGGTTGCGCCCCAGGACCATAGGTGACGGTTTGGGCATTAACTGCATTAAGAAACAAAAAAACACTTAATAAACTTGTAATCAGTAACTTCATTATCTCTTAAGTCTTTTAGCCACTCCCCTCAACGAGTCTTCATCAAACGCCCATCTAAGCTGTAAATAAGCTCCCTCGTTCCAATACTCTGATTGTTCATAATTAGGGTCATCAAAACCAGCTAAATTATAACCAACCTCAACCTCAAGACCTTCCTGCACGTGATAGATAAGCCCAACGCCTGCACCATAGCTTTCGTACTCCGCATCATAAGCACTGAGCCAACGAGCCCCCACCACGCCATCTAAGCGCTTCCATAAAGGGAATAAGGCTTCCACCACCTTTAAATCCGTATGATTCCAATCTGAATCATCGCCTAACTGAGACCAGCGGCTCGCGTATTTCATGCTGAGTTCTAAAGGCAAATGACTGCGCCAGTACCCTTCGAACGAAACCGTATGGTGGTTCAACTGGCTAATTGACTGCAAGGCCCCCGAGCCCAAACCTAAGTTCTCAACTTCGGATTCAATTTTGCCTAAAAATACAAACTGATCATCGTCATACGGACGGTAAGCAGCACCCAACTCGTGCTTAAAGTACCACTGATTTTCACTCAACTCATAATCGGAGTAAGAACCTCTCAAACGGCTGAGGACTGACCACGAAACATTCAACCGAGCTTGATACTCATACTCTGCGTACGTGGTATTTTCATCGTCATAATTGGTGTGTTGGAATTTAGTTTTCAATAAAACCTCTTGATCCTTTGGCTGCCAATCCAATCCAAAGCCTACCGTATAGTAGTTTCGGCTCGCTCGCCCTGTATTCGAGCCTCCAGCTCGCTCGTCTTCCGATAAAAACTGGTTCGTTTCAACCGTTGCATTATAACGCCAAGACTCAGTCAGATCTTTATTAAGATTCACCCCATGAGTAATGGAAGGCGCATCATCCGTGTTCAAAGATTTCTGCCCATATTGGGTGAAATAGTCGATACCATCAGCAATTTGTTTTTCGACTCGCAACTGCAAGCTCTCTCTCCAATCACCATCGGATCGACGTCGGCTCTTCACACCCAACCGAACTCTAGAACCTTCGGTGACCTGCCAAGAAAACCCAGTTTCAACTTCCGTTGGTAAATCATAGTCCAACTCTTCAAATGCATACATTCCGCCTAGCTCAAAGGCAACGCTTGAGGTCAAATTATAATTCCAGTCCAACCCAACAGCCGGAACCACCTCATTCGGGCCAACGGAAGCGTTTTGTCCCCTGAAACTGCCTAGCTTAAAGGTCAATCTCTGCTTATCAAAGGTCTTGCTCAAACGAGTTAATAGCAATTGTTTAACCTCTTCAGATTCCAATTCGTACTCATGGTCAAAATCTACGCCTAAAGTCCAGTTCTTAGGTAATTGATGCTCAGACTCCCACCTCACAATGCTACGTCCAGACTGAATACCTGAGCCATATTGATTATGGAAAGTCGAGTCCGCTATTTCATAACTAAGCGATTGCTTCTGACCGTCATTTCTAGACTCCCATTTGATTTTAAAGGCATCTCCTTCACCATGCTGAACACTCGAGGAACTAGCTGCTTCAATCAAAAAGCGCGTGTGATCATCAATTTCATAAGCAAGGTCCACTCCCGTCACCTCTGAAGGCTCAATACCAGACTCTTCAGTGAAATAAGTTGTACCTAGAGTGAATTGATCGCGATGCCTCTCAATACGTCCCCCATAGGTGTATTGGGCATTATCATAAGAATCCACTTCATACTCAACTCTTACAAAATAAGGATTAAAGTCCTCGTCTGTAGCAGACAATACGGAGTTGAAGTAAATACGCCCCGTTATATAATCGATATTGTAATCTCGACCTCTCTGTAGCTCTTCCCTACTGATGATTCGAGTTGGGCGGTAGCGTTCGTATTTTTCTAAAAATATTTTCTCACTGTTAGCCACCAACTCATCTCTGGAAAGTCGATGCGTAGACACAATCTCTGACGTAGCAATCGTCTCCACCCAAGCCGAGGTATTGTCTTTCGCTCCGAATAAGTTTAATGACCAGCGAGCGCCGGACTCTAAGGTCTTTTCACTACGCCATGTCGCGCCTGTTAACTTACGATTGTGACGAGCCAACTCCGAGTCTGATAAACCGGTCTCAATGTCACCAAACACAAACTTGTGATTTTCATTATCCAAACGTAAATAAAGAGGCTCTCTCGAACCAAAAGGATTGGTTATTTTACTATCATCACCAAACACCTCGTACTGGTTATTCTCTTTCTGGTTACTCAAGTTAAAGTCGCGACCATCGCTCAAGTCTCTCCGAGAATCAAAGCCAATGGTGGCTTGCCAAGAACCAGATTTCGTAACAGGACCTTGGGCTAAGAAACTCAAATGCTGCTGATCTCTTGATTGGAAGTTAGGTCTTTCCACTTCCTTCCCCACCCGTTGATCGAAGACCCCCGCAACTTGCCAGGTCTTGTTAGCCGGTCTAAAAACAATAGGAAGCTTCGAAGTCGTTTCATTGAAAACCACCGTTAGCAACCTGGTTTCGGGAAGGTCTGCCTTTGATAATTTAATGATGGCTTTGATATCTTTAATCTGCACCTGGTGGCCTTCGGCCGAAGGCCTAAAGTCTCTGGATTCAATCTCGCCCTTATCAATCGAGATATTTAAAACACGGTTCTCCCCTGTGGCTAAACCGTACTTATCATGAAGCTCAATTTTTAAATCTACATTACTTTGACCATCCGCAATTAAAGGGCCATTAACTGGCGTTACGACCACCTTCACAGGCTTGCCGGTTCGGTAAACCTCAATGGTCTCCTCAACCACCTCGCCACGCAGGGGTTTATAACTCAAGGTCAGGCTATTTTTTCCTTCACGAAGCGGAATCCCTACCAACTGTTGCTGAATCTTACGTTTTTTAGGAAAGACCAATTTATTACCATAATGTTGCTGATCAACCACTTCTCCATTGATCAAAATTGTTGGCTTAGCGGTCATTGGGTACCTCACCACCGCAGTGACGACGCTACCCTTCCTAACCACTTTACCCGTCTCTGGCTCAATAATGCCATATAAGCGCTCTTCTGGAACATTCTCTTCAGGAGCAACCAGGACTTCTACCGGTTTAGTAATCTCACCAACGGCCCTAAAGTTGACGGACTTTAAGCCACCACGAGTGACATCGACTAAACGCGTTAATCTCGTCCCTCTTTCGAGGCGTTTCAAATCATCTAGACGAAGACCCTCAGGCAAGGACTGCTCGTAAACACGCAAACCATAACTTCCTGTCTCCAACTCAGGTATATGGTAACGGCCGTAATCATCCGTAACCACACGACGACCATCCGTTAATTGAATCACGACTTTAGGTAAACCTTCGTCTCCTGGCGTGAAGCGCCCGTTTCTATCCTTATCCCAGTAAACCTGCCCCACAAGAGCTGATTCGTTTGTAAACACGCCCCCTTCGACCGTAATGGTTTCTGTCGTTTGGGCAAAAAGGTTAGGATCCAATGAACTCGTAACCGCAATCGTATTCGTAATTCGCTCGGCTTGAGCCTCGTCTGTAACAATGGCGCGATAAACAAACTTCAATTGATCTCCAATGCCTAAAACTTGGCTTCCAAAATCCCAGGTAATCACTCGACCACTTGGGTCAATTTGAGCCACAGCGCTCGTATCATTAGAAACGGTAGATCCAGGAACAAAACGAAGCCCTTTAGGCAAGGTATCTGTGGCGATAAAATTGGATAAGCTACCAAAACCAGCTTCAACCTTAATATTAATTTCAAAGGCAACCGGGTCACCAATAGTCACTTTATTTCTCAACGCTCGCTTGGTAACTGAGAGTTGCTGCGGATCAAAACGAATCATCTTCTCGCCACTGCGAGCAAATGAAGCGGCGAAGCTCGTTGATTTCAAAAAGGCCTCCAGCGTCAAAATTCGGCTCGGTGCAATATCGGCAACCTCTCCTAATTGTGAAAATTGGATTTCAATCTCACCATTCCCTAATGGAGGAACATTCCCTAAGTCTAAACAGATTCTAAACTCTCCAGCAACCGCAGGGTTTTCTTCATAAATTAAATTAACAACGCTTGTCCCACCTTGACTGTCGGTAATGGTCACAGGTGTTGGCGTGTTCAACGGAATGGGATTTCCCGTCGCTGGGTCAATCGGGTTTCCTATCCACTTTTTATAGTCTGTATCCAACTTGACGTTATTGGCGCCAAACCCAAGCTTATCTTTATATCCCAATTTAATGGTAATGGGAGCACCATTCTCCCCCGACACATTACCTACAAACTCTAAATCAACATCCCAAATACTATCGGGTGTAATAATATTTTTGTTTGGCAAACCCGAATCCAACAATAAGCCTGTGAAATCAAAGTTTAAGTTATTGATCACCGACGTATCTCCTACATCTCGACCGTAAGCTCTCACCTGTATATCAAAAGGCACCGTCACCTCTGGGAAATTAGAGTTCAAAGTGATGGCCGCTACATACTTCTTCGTTGCTCCTGAAAGAATAACTTCAGTATCTGGCAACCCATCCCCATTGCTGTCTACAATGGGAGTGACTTGATCCACCTCAAAGTAGTTGAGCGTGTAATGATTATTAGGCAAAATTAAGGGAATCCCTGGAGCTTGGAAACTCAACCCATTGCCCAATTCGAAACTCCTAGAATTGCCACTCAAGTTCCTAACTTCTAAATCTAAATAATAGGTGCTACCGACAATAAAACAGCGCTCTCCAGTCGTTGGGTTTAACGTACCCAACGTATCTTGTTGATCAGAGATACCTGCCGCTTGTGGATCCCCATCGGGTCCCACGGCGACATCTGAAGCAAGGGCTAAACTAGCCACAGGCGAAACAACTAAAGGCACATCATTCGAACGTTGCACACTTGATGCGGAACCGAATGTAAATTCAGAATGATTATTCAGCAGGTATCTCTGATTATCTGAATGTTGAATCGTTGGGCACACATTCAAGTCTAAGGATTGGGAAAAACGAATTTCCTCTAAGAAGATAATCCCCACCTGAAGCTCTGTTCCAGCCATGCCGGTAATGGTGTTAGTATCAGACAACACGTTCCAACTCGTCCCTCCATTGGTTGAGTAAACTTTAATATGCGCGGAGTTTTCTGAAGTCGTAACGTCAGAACCTGAAAGTGAAAATAGCCCCTCATCACCTAAAGAGAGTGATAATAAATACCCATTGATTCCAGGTGAACCTATCAAGCTTCTGGGCAAAGGCGTTATAGACTGACTGATGATTCGAGCTCTGTAGCAAACCTTATCACCGCTTTCTCCTGCATGAAGATCAGATGACAAGTCCATGACAATCGCCTGGTCTGTTTTTATTTTAATGTCAGCAAAGTTATCTGTATCTACCACCGTGGGTTGAGTCACGGACTCTGCTCGCAACTGTAATCTAGCCACATCTCCATTGGAAGGTGTCACAGGAGTCGAAGCACGGACTAAAACAGACAATGATTCGCCGGATTTAAGGGTGAGCGTCTGTCCTGGGACCAACTGCTCTCCAACGTCGATAACCCCGTTATAATTAAGATCTAAATAAATGCCTTCAACCACGGGAGTGAAGTCGCCAGAATCGTTGACTGACAATTGATAAGTGTCCGTTTCATTACCCGTATTCTGAATAGTGAAAGAACTTTGTATCACACTATTAATCCCAGTGTAGTGTTCATTCGTCGTCTGATTACCTGAAGCCGAAACATTGACATCATAAACCGAACTAACGGAAAGAACGCTCACCACATTGGATATAAAGGGTGCACTTACTGCCACCACAATCGTTTGACCATTCTCCTCGGTTGTATAAGTGGCCGAAGCCGAGGCTGATATAGAAGAACCAGGAGGCGTCTGGGCAACACCCAGCAGCTCTCCTCCTGTTAAAAAAGAGAAGTAAACTAATAAATTAAAAACCAGCCAGTATTGGCTGTTTTTTAGACTATGTATAATTCTGGACAAAGGGGCTGAAGAGGAAAGTCAACAGGCAGAACAAGGCAAGCAATGAGCCATTTTCATGGCGTCATTACTTACAATAATCAAGAGTACCTAACGATTACTTAATCGTAACCGAATATTCAACAGTACCACCTTGCGCTGGTAGTAAATCAGCGTTCAGAGTCACTCGAATATTCGTAGTGTCAGCAATGGTAGCTGGAGCCGTTGCTGAGAATGACGTTGCATTATCCACACTATATTCAACCGTTCCCGTTTGGTCACCCGTAAGAGTTACGGTTGCTGAAGCTAATTCAGTGTGCTCAGGAATTGTCTCATAGATAATCACAGACGTTAGGGCTGAACTGCCTTTGTTCTCATAAGTCGTACGATAATCTAAACCATCGCCTGGAGATACTGTGTTGATTAACGCAACAGAATAGGTGCCGCCAGCTTCACGCTGTTCTTTGACCAATTCAAGGTTACCAGCAATCACTTGCAATACATCTGTTACGGAGTCAGTGGTGGTGCCGTCAGTCGCTTCAATTTCAAAGGTTCAAGTCTCTCCAGCTGGAGT
>CALLBE010000050.1 GCA_938001985.1 uncultured Verrucomicrobiales bacterium
TTGTGCAGGTAACATATAATATAATGGATTCAATTAAGGAAAGCGGTACAGTTAAGTGGTTTGCAGATGATAAAGGGTTTGGTTTCATAACTCCAGATAACGGTGATAAAGATTTATTTCTTCACCACTCAGAAATTCAAGGCAGTGGTTTCAAAACCTTAGCCGAAGGTCAAAAAGTAGAATTTGAAGTTGGTGAAGGTCAAAAAGGCCCTTGCGCAACTAACGTAACAGCCATCTAATTAAGTTTGGCTGATAAGAGGTGACTCTCTGTTTCTAGTACCTGTGTTTAAGAGGTTTCGTAAGAAACCAAAAAGTACCGTGTTATTACCAGGTCTGTTCTCCAAGTATTAATAGCCAACTTTACATAATTCAGTTTTAGATAAATACCCTTGGTATTATAGTCTTCACTGAATTCAACTGGTAAGCGTAAGCTTAAGTTTATTAGCAGGATTTCGAATTTCGATGTCCTGTTTTTTTTGCCCTCATTTTGAGTTTTTTTAAAAGCTCTAGTTCTTTTTAAAGAAGAGGTAGTCAGCGTAATCAAACTGCCTCAAGGTTTCAATCGAGCCGTCTTCTTTGATTAAGATGATGTTGGGATGTTTAACTCCATTGAAAAACGAGGTTTTAACCATGGTGTAATGAGCCATGTCATCGAAGATAATCTTGTCTCCAATTGATAGGGGGGTGTTGAAGCTATAGTCGCCAATGACATCGCTGGCTAGGCAGGTGTTTCCACCTAAACGGTAACTGGGGCGATCTTGAGATGCTGTCTGAGTGCTGTTGCCTTTGATGTCAAAAACGTCAGGTCTGTAGGGCATTTCTAAAACGTCAGGCATGTGTGCGGTGGCGCTGATGTCTAAGAGCACATTGGACACCTCGTTATTATCAGAAATATCTAAAACAGAGGCCATTAAAACACCGCTGTGGATAGCAACCGCTTCGCCAGGTTCCAGCCAAACTTCAACCTGATAGGTTTCTTGAAGGTGTTGGATGAGTTGTTTTAGTTTGTTAAGATTGTAGAAGGGTTTCGTAATCCAGTGACCGCCGCCTAGGTTGAGGTATTTAAATGTCGGGCGTTGCAGAAGGTAACCAAACTTGGCTTCCACTAGCTGGAGCGTGGTTTCTAAATCAGAGGCGTTTTGTTCGCAGAGTGTGTGGAAGTGTAGACCTTCCAGCCCTTCGAGGTCTTGTTCAGAAGCTTTGCTTAATTCGTCCGCTGTGATTCCTAGGCGAGAACCCGGAGCGCAGGGGTCGTAGAGAGGGTTGTCAGTGGTTGAGGCTTCGGGATTGATACGCAGTCCAAATTTTAAATCTTGTTCAGGATTTTCGGCCTGATGGGTAAGGCAGCGATCTTTGAAGCGAAGCCATTGGCTCAGGGAGTTGAAATCTAAGTGATTGCTGATGGGTAAGAGCTCTTCAATATCTTGGTCGGAATAAGCAGGAGCGCAGGTTAAGATGTGGGCTTGATCGGGAAAGAATTCTTTCGCCAATCGGGCCTCCCACGGACCGGAAGCACAAGCGCCCGCAAGGTATTCGCCTAGAATAGGGTAGAGCTCGGGTTGTGCCAGTGCTTTTTGAGCGAGAACAATCTTCGCGCCTGTTTCTTTTGAAAGCGTTGATAAGACTTCGCAATTCTTTCTTAATGCACTCTCACTTAGTAGATAAGCTGGCGATTCTACCGAGCTTAGCATTGAGTTGTATTCATTAAGAGCGTGCTTCATTGCTTTAAAAAATAAAGTAAGCTTGAAAAAAGCAACGAATTTTTTCTTGATAAGAGACTATGTTAATTAGCTCAGCAGATTTTCTTACCAGTGCCACGAATTTGGATCAATGTCCGGAAGGTGGTAAAGCTGAGTTTGCCTTTATCGGCCGTTCTAATGTAGGGAAGTCTTCATTGATCAATATGCTGACTAAACGAGATGCCTTGGCTCGAGTTTCTAAGACGCCTGGACATACTCAATTGATTAACTTTTTTGAAATTAATAAGCGTTGGAGACTGATTGATTTGCCAGGGTACGGTTACGCTAAGCGAGCGGCTAAAACGCAGGCGAAGTATCAAGAGATGGTCTCAGATTACTTGAGTAATCGAAAAGAGTTGGCCTGTGTTTTTTTATTAATTGATTCACGTATTCCGCCTCAAAAAATTGATTTGGAGTTCATGCAGTGGTTGGTGGAGTCAGAGATTCCATTTGTCGTTTTATTTACGAAAACAGATAAGGTTAAGGCAGATGCCTTGGCTGAGAATATTGAGGCGTTTAATACCTTGATCAGTCAGTTTTGCGAGGTCTTTCCTCGAATGTATAAGACCTCAGCTAAGAAGCGATTGGGACGGAGCGATGTCTTAGGCTTTATTGATAAGGCGTTAAGAAACCAGTCGACTGTTTTTTAATCCATGGAGCTTATTATGGAAGGAGGGCACACTTGTATTTATCAGGCGGTGTTGTCGATTTCCTTCTTTGACTCGTAGCAGATTTATGGATAAAGTTGAGCCATGACTTTATGGCAATCCTTTATCTTAGGAATTATTGAGGGAATTACGGAGTATTTACCCGTGAGCTCTACAGGTCACCTCATTGTGGCTCAGCGTTTGATGGGCATTGGAGTCGAGGGCGCTGAGGCTAAGGAGGCCGCCGACGCTTACGCAATTGCAATACAGGCAGGGGCTATCCTAGCGGTATTGGGATTATATTTTCGCCGAGTAATCCAGATGTTTAAGGGATTAATAGGGAAGGATGAAGAAGGGCGTAAGCTCTTGATTGCTTTGGTGGTTGCATTTTTACCTGCCGCAGTTGCCGGGTTAACTCTGAATAGTTTAATTAAGGAGTATTTGTTTGGTATGTGGCCTGTTGTGGTCTCTTGGATTGTCGGAGGTATTGCGATCCTCTTGATTGCCGATTGGCAGAAAAAGAAACTCGGAGGTGTCGATTTCTCTGAAATGACTTGGAGGATGGCTCTGATGATAGGACTGCTTCAGTGCGTGGCGATGTGTCCGGGAACCAGCCGCAGTTTGATGACAATTGTTGGGGGGCTTTTAGTAGGCCTTTCTCTCAAGTCAGCGGTCGAGTTTTCGTTCTTGCTTGGGGTTCTTACTTTGGGGGCGGCAACGGCGAAAGATACCCTAGATTCGGGAGAGCTGATGCTAAGTGTGTACGGCTGGGAAAGCTTGGCTGTTGGAGCTTTGGCGGCCTTTGTTTCTGCGGCTGTAGCGGTTAAGTGGCTGGTTGGTTTTTTACAAAAGAACGGGCTGAAGATTTTTGGCTACTATCGAATTATACTTGGTATTTGTGTGGCAGGCTTGTTGTGGGGACAGGTCATTAACGCATAAAATTACAGAAAGGTAGACAGATGGAGGGGGACGAAGACGCTAATGAAGAAAAGGAAACACAACCTATGTCTTCTGTCGCATTCAATCATCAACCAACATTAAACACACCTGCTGTAAGCCAGTCGGTTTGGCGCCAATGGCTGGAAGAGTACATCAGTCGCCTGACCTTTTTTGCAAGACAGCAAACGCGCTCTTTTGCCGATGCTGAGGACGTGCTTCAAAATGCTTTGGTTAAGTTGTCAAAGAAGGTGACTGAAGGGACTTTTATCGGTGAGCAAGAGTCTTGGATGCCGTTTATGTACACTCAATTACGCCGGGAGGCCATTGATTTAGGGCGTAAAAATGATAGAAGGCGTAAGCGTGAAGAATACTCGCATCAGAATGAGTTGATTCAAAAAGGAGATCATGAAAAGCCTTGGTTCGAGCAAAATGAAGATCAAGATGACTTTAAAGCTCTGATTGAAAGCAAGCTCAAGGAGTTGTCCCCTAAGTTTTCAGAAGTGATTGTCATGAAAATCTGGGGTGAGCAAACCTTTGCTAAGATAGGTGAAGCCTTAAATATTTCACAAAATACCGCCGCTTCGAGGTACCGCTACGGTATTGAAGCCCTTCGTAAAAAATTAGCAGGAATTGAACTGGATGGAGAATCAACACACTAAAGAATTAAAGGAAATGACCCCAAAAGCTTTAGAAGCATTGCTTGAATCATTAGAGCCTGCCAAGGTTTCTGATGAAAGTTTTGAGAGAATGCTCTCCGCGCTAGAGACGCCTGCTGTGGTTGAGAAAGAGTCTTCCAAAATCATAGGATTTCAGGCCTCTAAGCCATCAGCTTTTGACGGCTATACCAAGTGGGATGCGCTTAAAGACAGGGTCATTGTTACCTTTGATAATGCTCAACAAAGTCTGGGGAGTCTCGGGAAAGTCGCTACTTATGCCGCCACTATTGTTCTGGCTTTGTTTTTAGCCTGGAATCACAGTGGCTTAAGCAATGAAAGCACTTCTTTTTATGTGAATCAAAAGGCTGAAGCGCCTTCCGCTTTATCAAAAATCATACCAGCCAGTCAAAAAACTATGCTCGCAGGTATCAATCAAGGGGTGGTTTGGGATCACAACCAACAGCCACACATGTGTGTGAAAGTGGAGAAGATTCAGCTTATTCCTGTTAAAACAGCAGGGGGGGCGATTGAGTTCATCAAAAAGCCTAAAGTGGATTACTACTTCACGCCTTGTATTTTAGATTAAGAGGCAATCGCTTTCTTGTTTTGAAGCAAGAGGTGGCAAAGCTCGTGTGCTTTTTCTCGCCGTTTGACTAATAAACTTAAAAATAAAAGCCATTCATTTAGAGAATGAATGGCTTTATTAATGCTCCGATGAAGGGGCAAGCACCCTGAGGGTGTTCTGTTAAGACGAGTTTAGTCCTGTGCTGGGAGGTCTTCGACCTCACCGACGACGGAGTAGCAACGTTCGCAGATTTCCTTACCT
>CALLBE010000051.1 GCA_938001985.1 uncultured Verrucomicrobiales bacterium
GGAGCATTCGATAAAGGCTGGGGCTACAACAAGATGAACCCTTCCAACGCTCTCAAGAACCTATCACAAAACACAATTGACTTACTTCCTCGAGGAGAGATTAGAAAGGCAGCGCAGAGACTACACGATGCAACACCATCAAAAGCTAAAACGCTAATGGAGAAATTAAATAATGGAAATTAACAAGAAAGACCTGTGCTTTAACATTGGCTCATTCGTCAAAGAGAAAAGAGTCAAGGGTGTAGCTTATTCAGGTGGCATGGTATTCGATCGTGGGCCTTTTGGTAGGTTTATCGTTGATCTTAATGGAGCTCAGTTTAAAAAAAATACAAAGATTCTTTACAATCACGACCCTGAGTTAATTATTGGAAAGTCTTCGGTTTCAATACGGGAAAACAGGGTCATGTTTGAGGGTGAGCTGTATGACAATATTGAGGGTGACGAGAGAGCAAACAAGACTCTTAAAAGAGTAAAGAGTTTAAGCTCAAAAGGTACAGAGTGGGAGGTTAGCTGCTTATTTGAACCTAGGGGTGGAATAGAGAACGTACTAAAGGGGAGCGAGGTTATTAACGGAGTGGAGTATCAGGCTCCATTCACCGTAATAAGAAAGCCTTTTATTCGAGAGAACTCTATCGTCTCGCTAGGTGCAGATGCTCAAACAGATGCCGTTTTATTCGGTTCAACTAAAAATCAAACAATGGAAGTTAAGGAGATTAACATGGCAACAGAAAACAATGCAATTTTAGAATTTGGAAAAGATCATGGCTTTGATCTTGAAGGTGTAAACACAGTTAAGTTTTCAATCAAGAACGAAGATGGATCTTTTGAAAGTGTAGAGTTTGCAGAAACTTCAACTATTAAGAACTTTGAGTCTGAAAATTCTAAGCTTATCGAAAAGCTTTCAGTGCTTGAGACTTCAATCGAAGAGAAAGACGCTGAGATTGAGAAGCTTGGTTGTAACTGTAAGGACTTCGAGAAGGCTAAGAAAGAGAAAGGTAGCAAGCTAGAAGCTGCCATGGGTGAGATTGAAGAGCTTAAAGCTAAGATCAAGGAACTATCTGAGAAAGACGGAAAGAAGAAGCGCAAAGAAAAAATGAGCGTTATCTCTAAGTATTTCAGTTTAGAAGAGAGCGCAAGTGATGAAGTTGTAGATCAGCTATTCAAATACGCTCAAGAAGCTGAAAAGAAAGCCCTTGAAAACAAAGATAAAAACAAAGAGCTATTTAACAGTAACCCCATGGGTGTTGAAAAAGCTCCAGAAGTTGAAGTTCAAGAAAAGGTTAAAAGCGGTAAGTCTCTACTGGATGCTGTAAACACTACTAAGTTCACTAAGGCTTAGTCATGATTACGGATTATCCGAAACAAAACTTTCTATCTTGTAGCAACATGCAAGCACTCACAGAGGTGCAATTTGTTGCCGGCAGTACAGACAAGGTAGAAGTGTGGGATGGAGTGAGTCAGCGCATAGGTGTTATCCTGTGTGCTTCTCGTTCCGGAGAAAGAACAGACGTAATGTTGTACAGTGCGAACTCATCAAGCTCGGCAAGTCCAGTTGATGTTGTCTGTAATATCATCACGAATATACCAGCTAACACGTGGACAGCAGTTGACTCTTCATTGACTGAGCATTTTTCTTGGTCGCTAGTAGACTCACTTGGGATTGACGTTACTGACTCATATGAGTTCAGAGTTCTTGGTGGTGCGCTAGAGGTTCGATCAATCGTTCCTGTTACTGAAACACTAACTTACAAAATCATAGGTAAACTATAATGAATACGATTTATAACAGCTTTGTAAAGCCGTTTCTAATTCTTGTGTTTGTCGGTCTGCTCTCGGTTAACGCCATAGGATTAGACGTACGCAAGCATCAAGACGGTTTAAGTGCAGCTAGGCTAGATAGGTTCCTTATCTGGCATGTTAACGGAAACCCTGCTGGCGCTGATCTCTTTGACGGTGCTTTGTGGTTTGACACTGCAACAGGTGAAAGAAAGCAATATCACGCTGGGCAAGTAGAAGTACTTCAAGAGCGTGGCTACGGTATCGACACAATGGCTTTCGATCCATTGACTAATATCATTACCCTTACAAGAGGCGACGGGAACACACTTACGAGTGATTTGAGTGCACTTGATGGCGCAAGAGTCGTTAGTGCATTGCTAGACCCTGTAACGGACATAGCAACGCTTACAAGAGATGATGCGACTACTTTTGACTTAGATCTGTCTCATCTTGGAAATGCTTACATTGGTGCAACTGCACTTGTAGCTGGCGTTAAAGGTGAAGTACCTCCTGCTGCCGCTGGTGACAATCTTAAGTTCTTAAGAGGTGATGGAACTTGGCAAGACGTTGTCACGAGAGGTTGGCAGCACATTGACTTAACAGGTCCAGTCCAAGTTGTCTCGCTTGCCCCTGACACTTATTATAGAAACGCAACAGGTGCATCTGTTTGGAGTCTTGACCTTGGGTCACTTCAATCAGGCGAGAGAGTAATATTTGACAATCTCGTAGCTGGAACAGGTGATTTAACTATAAGTTATTCCAATCTT
>CALLBE010000052.1 GCA_938001985.1 uncultured Verrucomicrobiales bacterium
GTCTTCACCGGAGCGTCAAAGGTGATGGATTCCTCGACAATTTTGCGCATGTCTTCACTTGGAATCGAGCCTTTGAAGAGGTGATCAGCGATATGAAATCCAAGATCAATAAATGACATCGATTTCCAATTTTCCCAAAAATCACTTGGCAGAGGCGTGATCTCGGTTGGCATGTACAGACCATTATCTTCCGGCAATGAGCGGATGACGGCTTCCTTGAGGTCCACCCGAAGGTCTTTATTATTTGTACTATAAAACTGCATATCTCTAATGATTATCTTCTTGAAAGAATGGTCGCTCCGTTCGGGTTCACTCCTGAGGTAAACGTTTCACACTTAAGGTCACAAGCCTCAAAAACCTCGGCTATACATTGGGTCACTTGTTCGGCTGTTTGTTTGCCTTCAGAAATGGCATAAACGCTGGGTCCTGAGCCTGAGATGCCAAACCCAACGGCGCCAATATTTAAAGCCACGTCTTGCGCCTCATCAAACCCGGTTATTAAATCTTTGCGATTCGGCTCAGCGATTTGGTCTTCGAGGCATTTGCCTATTAAATTAAAATCTCCCGAATATAATCCGGCAATCAGACCGCCTAAGTGAGCGGCTTGTTGAGTCGCCTTGGCGACGGGGAGCATTTTAGGTACTAGATTCCTAGCCTCTTTGGTTAAAATCTCGAGGTGTGGGTAGACCACAGACAGATAAAAGTTCTTAGGGCTTTCGATTTCTAAAACTTCAAGCGGACTGTTGGAGTGAATTAGGGTGATATTCCCTAAGATACAAGGGGCGACATTGTCTGCGTGAAAAGCGCCACTGGCCAAGGCTTCTCCAGCCATTGCGTGTTCGATCAAATCCACTTTTGATAAAGGTTCTCCAAACAAAGCGTTCACGGCAAAAGCCCCCGCAACGGCAGACGCGGCACTTGAACCTAAGCCACTGCCAAAAGGCATTTGCTTATGGATTTCCATCTCAAACGACTCTTCTTCAGCACCCAATGACTTCAGCACGGACAAGGCGGAAACACCGGCTGTGTTTTTAAAAGGGTCCAGCGTCAGCTTGCCCTCATCCCCCGTGATTTGAGTGATGGAAAGCCCTTTTGTTTTGCTATCTGGAGTGTGTCGTAAAACAACACGATCCCCTGGACCATCAATTGCCAATCCTAAAACATCATAACCGCACGACAAATTCGCAATCGTTGCCGGAGCAAATACGCTAACCTCTTGGCTATTTATCGAAGGTGACATGTAGTTTCAGTTATCAAGTCCACTCTCAGGGTTAAAGTTTTTTATACTTATTTTTTAAGAACGTGATTTTTAAAGTAACTTATTGTCTCGGATCAACTCCGCAATGATGAGGTCCTCATCCGCAAGGAATTCGACAATATCATCTTCCACGAGCGTGACTTTTTTATTGGTTACTGACATCTCTATTTGGCTCCCGATTAGGACGCCTTGAAGCTTCTTCCCGTGCTCATGAAGCGCAATCATGGCATTCAGCGTCTTAACAGAGGTTTCCGACACCACGTCCTCATGACGTGTGAGAATTTCGTGTAAGACTTTTCTGAATGGATTGGCATCCGCAGGAACGGGCCAATATTCCGTATGAGTCTCCAACCAGTTCGAAATATTACTTTCTCTCGGGTTCAATTTAGAGAGGGTGTATTTAAAGTTATTTAGAATTTTTTTCCAAATATCGGGATTGGTCATCATCACTCGGATGGAGTCAGGAAGTAGGGGCGTTTCTTTGCCTATCAATGAGAGCTGAATCAGATTCCTTAGGGCTGGGATGATATTAAAGTTAAACTTATACATCGCCATGCTCGCTAGGGCAAAAAAGCGAGAACAGATAAGGAAGTGGCTGATCTTTGTGAACTTCTGCTTAGATAAAATAGCCTTTTCTCGGTTCAACTCATAATGCTCAATCGCGTGTTTGATGTCGATTTCGAATTCAGCAATTTCCCAAGGTTTGGTGACATAGCGATACAGTCCACCGTGGTTGACCAAGTCAATGGCGGCATCGATATCAGAGTACGCGGTTGATAAGATTTTAACGACTTCAGGACGAAGGGCATTGATCTTAGCCAGTAACTCATTACCGGCCATTTTGGGCATGCGTTGATCGCTGATGACGAGAGCGATTTCGTCTTGATTCTTTTTGAATAACTCTAAGGCCTCAACCCCATCATAAGCCTGTAAGATTTTATATCTCCCTTTAAAGATCTTCTCAAAAAACTTACAGTTTTTGACTTCGTCATCCACAAATAGAATCGTGTGTTTACGCGTTATGCCCATGTTTTATTTATGAAAATGTTAGTTTGAAGTGAGTTCCTTCCCATTTAGTACTCTCAACCGAGACTATTACATTATAGTAATCTAAAATTTTGTGAACTAAAGATAAACCTACACCCATTCCTTTGCCAGTATCTTTTGTGGTGAAGAAAGGATCAAAGATATGAGAGAGGACTTCTTCGCTCATTCCGCAGCCATTATCTTTGAGATGAATCACGTTTCTGCCATCCTCAACTAATGCTTTTATAGTGATTAAGCCTTGATACTTGTCACAATCTTTATCCAAGCAGGCTTCGATTGCTTGAACACTATTTGTGATTAAATTGTAGAAAACTTGGAAGAGCTGAGTCTCCCCAAACTCAACGACAAAATCTTCGGGAATATCATATTCGAGGTTAATTTTATCGTAAGTGGCAACCCCGATTTGATTTAAAACACGCTTCACGCAGCTTTTCACTTGGACTTGCTGGGTCTCCAGTTGGTTGTTTTTGGTGAATGTTTTTAAGCTATTGATGATTCGAATGACCTTGTTGACGCCTTCATCGATATCAAAAATAAGCTCTTTAAACTCATCCACATCCTCCTCTTGAAGCTTAACTTTCAGCTCGCCTAAGAGGTGGGTTGCTAACTTCACATAGTTAATAGGGTTATTGATTTCATGGATGATGCCGGCACTGAGTTGTCCGAGGGAGGCCATTTTTTCATTAACAACCAGCTCCAGCTCTTGCTTCTTAATTTGATCAAGAGCCAATGAAAGCTCATCCATTTTTCCTTTAAGCTCACGACGATAGATAACACCAATAACCGTGTTGTAGAGCTTGAGTTTGAGGTCGGTTACAGCGAAGGGTTTGCGAATCACATCGGCAGCACCTGAGACTAAGCATTCCTTCAAGAACATCTCATCGGTACGAGAGGTTGCGATCAAAATAGGAGTGCGGCAGAGGAGTTCATCCGCACTCACTTTTTTCGCTAATGACAGTCCATCCAGCGCCTCATCGACTAGAATAACGGAAGGGCGGTTCACCATGCTCATTTCGAGCGCTTCGGAAACGGAGCTGGCGAAGAGGAGTACGTATTTATCGCTCAGGAGGCTTTTAACAAAGCATCGATTATCGTCGTCAGAATCGGCGATCAGTACCGTTGGTTTCTCAGCGATGATTCGCTGTTCAAAGGAATTCTGAATCGTATCCTGATTCGACGAACTGAAGTAGTTAAAGAAGGCCTTCCTTTTTAGATTCTGATACGACTCAAAGTCGGTGTCGATTTTACTCGGAGCTTGTGTGGCGACGCCTGCGTCTAAAGTGAAGACAAATCTAGATTTGCTATCTTTACTTCTGAGGAAACTCAATTTTCCTTTCAACTGGTCAGATAAAATACGAGCCAAGGTCAGTCCCAAAAATGAAGCTTTCGTAGGCAGCGTGTCTATATAAGAGGCTGACAGTAGTTTCTGTATTTTATCTGTGATTAAGGTGGAGTGATAGAACTCCAGGAAAAAGGACAACTTGCCTTCTTTATACTCATGACTCAGAGCGACCTCCTGCTGGCGGGTGGTTTGCCTTTTTAAGAAGAATAAAAGGTTCAATAATACACGCTCCGTCTTCTGGCTATCCAGCAGAAGAATAGGGGGCATGTTCTTGTACTCATAAGTGGTCTTGAAGTTCGAGACACTCTCATACCGCTTCAGATCATTCACCAACAAACTCATGAGGTCTCGCAAGTTGGTCGGTTTTAAAATAACCTCTGTATTTTTTGTGCCGTAGTTGACGAGGTCGATAATACTGTCAGTTGAGGCAATCATCTTCAGACAGCTCGAACGTAGCAACGAGTCGGCGACATGTAAGTCAGCCTTCAGCTCTTCGTCCTCGATCTTATCAGAAACCACCTGAAGCGTATCACTCACCCCGTTAATAATGGTCAGAGGCGTGCGCAGGTCATTGTTAATATTAGTGATGAAGTGGTTTTTAACCGCCTCTAATTTAACGAGCCTATCATTCTGGTCGCTCAACTTACGATGCTGCAAGCGCAGCTTTTTTAATAACCGCTCTTCCCTGGATTGCAGTTTTAAAGAATTCCAAGAGGAGTTGATCAGTAAGAAGTTGATTAAAAGAGTTAGACCAAAGATATTAGCTGACCAAAATTCTGAAACATGGGGAGTCTGATACCTCTCTACGATAATAAAGAGCGTTGAGAAGATGAAGTTGACGATGAATATCTTGCGAGCACTCCAATCCGGGACGGTTCCAACCGCAAGGATGAGTAAAAGCAGTTGAATGAGTGAGAACCCACCGGCTCCTCCATAGAAAAATAAATCTGAGAACACGGGGAGTGCGGTGACGAAAACCCCAACAAATCCTGGGCGAATCTTCTCCTTTTTAAGATGCAGTGAAACAACAGAAGCTAGCCATAAGGCCGAGGCTCCTCTTGTCAGCAGTAGGTAGACAAAATCTAACTCAAATGAGTGAATGCTGACACAGAGGTTCCAGACTTGAACTGACAAAAACAGCATCAAAGATTGGGGTAAGAAACGTATCTGCTTGTTGACACGAATCAATCTAGATTTGGAGGCGAAGCCTTCGACTCCATCTGTTTTAAT
>CALLBE010000053.1 GCA_938001985.1 uncultured Verrucomicrobiales bacterium
TGAACGTCTTCAAGATCTAGATGATAAAATAAGCGCCCATCAAGAAGAGCAGCAACTCTCGCTTTCAAACATTAAAAACCTCCAAGCTCAATCTGAGAGTTTAACTCAAGAAATCCTCAATCAAGAGCTCTATTCCTTAAGTATCAAAAAAGAACTGGAAGCCTCTTTGAATGAGCATCAAAGAGATCTTGAGAAAGCTCCGCAGTTGACGAAAAAGCTAACTAAAATCAATCTCAGCTTAGGAGAGCTCACGGAGAAATTTGCCTTAAGCAAAACGACCTTAGCCAAGTTAAAAGAAGCCTCTTTTTCCATTCAAAACCGTATCACTGAGTTAAAGAAAAAAGGAGACAAAGAGCTGAACCGTGACAAAAAACGCCTAGCGACTCTTAGGACTGAAAATAAAACATTAAGACTCTCAATTGATCAGGCTGAGAGCCGCATTCTTGCGCTGCAAAAAGAGACGGATAAGAAAAACAATGAACGTGAGAACCTCCACCCTTTCATTGCTGGCATTGAACAAGAAACCTCAGAGCTTCAACATCAGTTAAACACACTCTCCACCCTCAAGTCGGAAAAAACCATTGAGTTGGTTAAAACAGAGTCTCAATTAGAAAACACTCTTAAATACGCCAAAGCTCAAGGCATTAACGCCTTAGATAAATTCACCCCTTCCTGGGAGACACTGGCTTCCGCACTGTCTACGGATCCAGATCAACGGAGCGTCACTCACTCATCACAAACTATTGATTGGGCCTTAGCAGAAGAACAAGCCCAAGAATTAAGAGAAAAAAAGCATCAACTAGGTGCTATCAACGAAGAGGCCATTGATGAGTTCGAAACCTTGAGGGCTCGGGTCTCAGAAAACAAAGATCAGCAACAAGACCTCACTCAAGCCAAGCGTGAATTAGAAACCATCATCAAACGTCTCGATAAAGAGACAACCAAACGCTTCCTACAAACGTTTGAAGAAATCCGATCCAATTTTAAGACCATATTCATAGAACTCTTCGGTGAGGGCTCAGAAGCAGACCTAACGCTTGAGAACCCAAATGCCCCTCTTGACTCTGGCATTGAGATCATTGCTAAGCCTGCTGGTAAAAAATTACAATCCATCACCCTCCTTTCTGGCGGTGAACGCTCGATGACCGCAGTTGCGTTGCTTTTTTCAATTTATAAAATAAAACCCGCACCATTTTGCGTACTAGATGAACTTGACGCTCCTTTAGATGAAAGCAATATCAGCCGCTTTTTACAGCTCGTAGACCAATTTATTCATGCCTCTCAATTCATTGTTGTGACGCATAATAAGCGCACTATGGAAAAAGCTGACACCCTCTACGGGGTCACTATGGAAGAAGATGGTATTTCAAAGCCAATCAGCATGAAGCTCTCTTCAGATTCTTAACCTCTTTTTAACAGCTCAAAACAGCCACACCTTGATGCATACGATTCCTTCATCCCACTGGATTCACTACCCAGAGATTGACTCCACGAACCTAGAGGCAAAAAGACAACTTCAAGAAAACCCTAATCTTGATAATCTCATCATCACCGCGGACTCTCAAACCTCAGGTCGAGGAAGACGTGATAACAAATGGGTGAGCCCTCCAGGTGAGAACATCATGTTGAGCTTGATATCCAAAGCTGAGATTTCTCACGAAGACATTTCCATTTTCTCCCTCTGGCTCGCAACTTCTACTGTTGAAGTGCTTAAAAACCTCGGCGTGCCTATCGGGCTGAAGTGGCCTAATGATCTCTATTCGCTTGGCAATCCTTCAAAAAAACTAGGTGGCTTACTCATTGAGCGAGAGCAAAAGCATTGGATCATTGGGCTGGGATTAAATGTATTAACCACTGATTTTCCGACACCAATTAGTGACACAGCCACCTCTTTAAAACTGGAATACCCTTCAACTTCCGTAAAATTACGTCATCAGATCATTGAAGGCCTTTATCTCAGGTGGAGCACAGCACTCGACTCTCCTAACCTGCCTTCCATTATTCAAAGCTCATTAGCAAATTTCAACCAATCCCACGTCTACCATGAAAAAGTAGTTACATTTTACTCTGATTTGGAAAAACCAATGGGCCGAATCAAAGGCATCGATGAAGAAGGCGCTTTGGTTGTTGAAACATTTGACGGCATCCAAGCGTATAGAAACGCTCATTCCATTCGACTGGTTTAAACCAAAGAGTCAACAATCTCTCCCTCAAGATTCCAGGCTTTATCTTTCAAAAAGCCCTCTTCTATTAAGAAATCTGTCATTTCGCCTACAGCGGAGAGATAAAGCTCTTCATCAAAGTTGAAGTTGTAAAAAGCATGAGGCTGCCCCTCCACTTCAACTAACTTGCACGGTCGTTTCCACCAATTCAGCTTTTTTACGAATTTAGAAACAGCTTCACAACTCACCACTCGATCAGCCTTTGAATGCATAATCATCATGGGAGGTCGCTTCACTCGAATATTTTGAGAAGGGCTTGTAGAAGCAGCTGTTTTAGGGTCATCGAACAGCTCATGACCCACGCCTTTTTCCGTCGTATCAACAATAGGGCTGAATAAAACGACACAGTCAGGATCCGAG
>CALLBE010000054.1 GCA_938001985.1 uncultured Verrucomicrobiales bacterium
GCTCGAGAGATTGGTTACCTTTTCGCTCAATATAAGCGTATCCAAAACTGCTTTGTCGGGACCATCACCGGTAAGGGCATTGAGTTTGGCGGTTCTTTGGTGAGAAAAGAAGCCACAGGTTATGGTGCTGTCTATTTCATGAAGGAGATGCTGGCCGAACAAAAGAAGGCCTTTGAGAACAGAACCTGCCTAGTCTCCGGCTCAGGGAATGTTGCGATTTACTGTATTGAAAAATTAATCGACTATAAGACAAAAGTCCTCACCGCATCCGATTCGTCAGGAACCGTCTATCTTCCTGATGGGTTCACTCGCGAAACACTGGCAGCCCTCAAACAATGTAAGGAGGTCGACAGAAAGCGTCTCTCCGAGTTTGCAAAAGAAGTTAACTGCGAATACTTCGAAGGGAAAAAACCATGGGAAATCGATAGCATTCCGAAAGCTGAACTCGCCTTCCCTTGTGCGACTCAAAACGAACTGCTCTTAGATGACGCTAAAGCTTTAGTTTCAAAAGGCTTAATTGCGGTTTCCGAAGGCGCTAACATGCCTTGTGATGAGGACGCTATTGAGACCTTCAAAGAGGCGGGTGTTCTTTACGCCCCTGGCAAAGCAAGTAATGCAGGCGGGGTTGCTGTTTCTGGATTGGAGCAAAGCCAAAACTCACTACGGATTGGCTGGAGCCGAGACGAGGTCGACACCAAGCTTCAAGAAATCATGGCTAACATTCATGAAAAATGCCTTGCTCATGGCAAAAACGAAGACGGGTCCGTTGATTATCAACGAGGTGCCAACATTGCTGGATTTGTCAAAGTCGCAGACGCTATGTTAAGTTACGGCATCGTGTAACAGTTAACTTTTGAGAGCGTTGACTTCATTTCGACAAATGCGCTCTCAAATTTTTATTACACTTTAATTTAAAAAAAATATTCCATCTTAGCAAATATTAGCTATAGAAGAAATGTAATAATGGATTTAGAAGCTAAAAACCAAACACCAACCGTCCTTCGCTCAAACGAAAGGCGTGGTTTTATTTCTAAGGCGCTAAAGGGGATTTCTTCTCTCTGCCTTCTCAAATCAGCACAAGCCTGGGACCTGAGCTTTTTGAATCCTCAAAGCTTTTTTAACCCTCAGCCTAAATCTGTCTATCTCGAGAAGAGCTGGATTTCAGAAACAAGAGGCAAGGTTGTTAGCTACGCGAACTATCTCAGTGCCCACTCTTACAAAGTGGTGGATCTTCATGAATTACTGAAGACTCACTTCAAAAAGCGCAGAGTTTGTAACTGCATCCCGCCTAAAAGGCTTTGGAAAAATATTGTTCCGACCCTCGAAGTTGTTGATTTGGTTGCTCGTGAACTGAATTGTAAAGAGGTTAAATTCATCTCGGCTTACCGCTCCCCTCGCTACAACCGTAGTATTGGTGGCGCAAAAAAATCTTTCCACATGGAAAATGTCGCTGTCGACGTCAACTTTGGCTGCTCTAGCTGGAAGGCAATGAAAGCGATTTCGAAACTCCGCAGACAAGGCAAATTCGTCGGTGGCCTCGGTGTTTATCGTAATTTCATTCACATCGACACACGTCCCATGAATATAGACTGGGGACTTTATAAAAAACACCGCTCTTAAATGCCTCGCACTGCCGTCTATGCCGGATCCTTTGATCCTCCGACCAATGGCCACTTATGGATGATTAAGAAGGGCCTTGAGCTGTTTGATAATCTTATTGTCGCCATCGGCTCAAACCCTCAAAAGTCTTACACCTTTACGACGGAAGAGCGAATCGAGTTATTAAAGGCCTCCACAGGGGATCTCGATCGCTTAACCATCACTCATTTTGACAACCGCTATTTGGTGGATTATGCCAAAGAAGAGTCTGCTCTATTTGTCTTAAGAGGAATACGCTCCTCGACGGATTACGAGTATGAACGCTTGATGAGACAAATTAATGCGGACATGGCCGAGGAAATCACCACAATCTTCCTAATGCCTCCTAGAGACATCGCCGAGGTCTCCTCCTCCATGGTGAAAGGTCTCGTCGGACCTATCGGGTGGGAATCGAACATTTCTCGATACGTCCCAGATGAGGTCTTCCAAGCGCTCTTAACGAAGACGAATCAATAACAAAAATCACCCCCATCACTCCCCTCTTTTAAAATATTTCCACCCTTTTGAATTGAAGTCTCTAGCTAAAAAGCTATCTTACCTTATTCACCCTTAAAAAAATGCCTCAATTTGCTTGGAATTTAGAAACCGAACCGACGCTTATTAAAAATTTCATAGCGAAGTTAAAGAGACACCCGAAGCGGATTGTATTCTCTGAAGGTGAAGATTCTCGAGTCATTCTCGTGGCCTCCAAGCTGACTGAGCTCGAGGTCATTGCTCCAATTTTATTAGGCAATCGTGACCGAATCACAGCTTTAGCAAACGAGCTGGGTGTTGATCTCACGCTGATTGGTATTCTTGATCCACAAACAGCGGATGAAACCGAATTATTCTGTGAATACTACACCAAATCCGAACGCTTCCGAGGTATCAAGGTTGCCAACCCTCGTGAAACGGTTCAAAAACCACAAAACTTTGCGGCTTTAATGACTCAGTACGGGTTTGCGGATGCCATGTTATCAGGCAATCAAGTCGAACCCATCACCGTCTATCGTTCAGCGGTGAACATGATCAAACCAGTGAATGAGAACCTCTCGCCTTTTGGGGTCACGATGATTCATCAGGCTTCTGAAAGTGATGGTCGCACCTCTTTCCTTTCCGACACCTCGATCATCCCGGATCCCGATGTTCAGCAGCTTGCTTTCATGGCGGAAGAAACCGCAAGCTTCGCCAGACACATCATTGGACATTCACCTCGAGTGGCCATGCTCTCTCACTCAACCAGGGGTTCAAACGCGAATGAAAGCTCTAAAAAAGTGCAAGCGGCAACTCAGCTAGCACAGAGCTATATCGAGTCGAAGAACCTTAACTTTTCAATCATTGGAGAAGTTCAATCAGATGTGGCACTAGACGCCTCTTCTCATGAATGCAAACTTGGAACCTCTATTCCTTTCCAAGAAGCGGATGTTCTCATCTTCCCTAACCTCGATTCGGCGAACATTAGTTACCACCTTCTAGAGATCTTTGCGGATATTAAAAGTTACGGGCACTTTGTGAAAGGTTTCACGAAACCTATTGCGCAAGTCTCACGATCCGCTGATGTTGAATCCATGCTTGGCACCTCTATTATTTTAGGCGCAGAGGCGATTAAATATCGTTTACTTTACGACCGCTAATCGCTTTAGTGATCTCCATGATCGCATTTAAAGAATGGCAAATTATTTGTGAAGCTTGCGCCTCAGGGAGACAGAATATCCTCTTCCGCAAAGGGGGAATTCATGAAGGGCGTGATGGTTTTTCTTTTAAACACGATCAGTTTTGCTTCTTTCCAACTCGCTTTCACAACCAACAAGCAGGTGTTCGCGAGGGCGAGTTCGAACAACAACCTGAGTGGGAAGTCGGTGAAACCATCACCGTCTCTCATGTGGTGAAAGTTGAGTGGGCTGTCACCCTAACCGATTGGGATCAGGTCTCGACTCTTAAGCCTTTTCATATCTGGACGGATGAGACCATTCGTGAACGATTCAACTGGGAGGGCAAGGCGATTCATTCTGGAAGTATTCATGCGGCACTCATTCGTGTTTATGAATTAAAAACACCACAAAGCTTCCCTTACACCAAATCTCTAGGAGGTTGCCGCTCTTGGGTTGATGTCCCCATTAAATTGGAAAATGTCGAGATGACACCGGTAATTTCCGACGAGCAATTTGCTGAAATCAAAACGCAACTCTCTGCTTTTTCATCTCTATAATTTAACTTTTGAACCACCCCACGGCGATGAGAGCAGTTCTAATGGATGAAATATCACAATTCATTCAAGACCCCGACCGTGGCTCATTTGATGAACTCGCCGCTAAGGTGATTAAATTCCAAGCCGGCAACAACCCAGCCTTAGCGAACTACTATCAATCCAAGGGTTTCGCTCCTTCCAGTATGAAGCATTGGACGGAAGCGCCTCATTTGACCACGGATGCGTTTAAGGAAACAAGCTCACCCTTGATCACCTTTCCCCTGGCTGAGGCCTCAGGTCACTTTCTCACTTCAGGCACTACGCAAGGACGCCAAGGGCATCACTACCATCGATCAACTGGCCTTTATGAGCATTCTATTTTAAAAGGCTGGGAACGTGAAAAACTGCCCACTCAATCCCTATTCTTCCTGACTCCACCCCCGTCATCAGCGCCGCACTCTTCCCTCATTCATATGTTTGAAACTTTGAACCAAAGCCATAACGAGACCGCTGACGCCAACTGCTTCTTACTCGACTCGGAGGGGCGTTTCCACTTAGAACCGTTAACAGAAGCCATTGAAAAAAACACCCCACTCTGCCTGAGTGGGCCTGCCATTAGCTTTTTAGAATTATTTAAAAAACACCCTTCTCTCTCCTTACCCAAGGGATCGCAGTTACTCGAAACGGGAGGTTACAAAGGATTAAAAACCACGCTTTCTAAGGAGGGTTTTTATCACCAACTGTCTGATTTTTTCAACTTACCTGAGGAGCAAATCATTAATGAGTACGGCATGACCGAACTCAGCACTCCAGCGTACACGCGAGGGCTCAGTCTGCCACACCAACTGCCACATTGGGCCAAAGCGTTTACCTACAACTCTGTCACCCAGTCCGCTTCCAAGGAAGGCGAAGTCGGCTATCTTTGCTTATTTGACTTAGCCAATATCGAGACCGTATCGGTGATTCGAACACAGGATTTAGCCATCTCTCACGACGACCACACCTTCACGCTGATCGGCAGAGATCCGAAAGCTATCAAACGAGGCTGCTCACTTGCCGCCGAAGAACTCCACGCTCAGTAATCACCCATGAAGACGCTTCTAGAACGCCTCCCTCTCATTCATCAATGGGTTTCCTCACCTGCTATAACTGAAATTTTGGGTCCCATCTCTTTAGATGATTTATCCGATCTCGTGACCTCTGATCTTGGGGATATAAAGGCTCTAGACGAGTTCACCCCCAAAGGTGACATCGAAATACAAGCGGTCGCTAGAGCTCCTTTTTATCACATAATTTCCGACAATTTAATTCACGGCTGTATTCAGAGTCTACTGAAAGGCCTCATCGTGGGAGGTCAGCAATTCCTAAAGCTACCGAGCGATGAAGATTCTGCCGTGTACTCGGATTTTGTACGTTTAATCGAAGCCATGCCGCTTGAATTAAAAAAGCTTATCGAATTTTCCCGAGAGCTGAATGACAACTGGTTCACAAAAAGCCAAACTATCATTGTCTACGGACAAGACAGTACCCTTGATTTTTTCCATAAAAAAACCACCCCTCAACAGCGATTCATCGCTCATGG
>CALLBE010000055.1 GCA_938001985.1 uncultured Verrucomicrobiales bacterium
TTTACTTAGTTATTTAGGATGTCTGTTTGTAACTATTGTATTTTTCCTCCCTTGGGTAACTAGCCTCAGAATGCTTATTAAGTTTATCATATTAGCGAAGAGTAAGTCTTTGATTGGTAAATATGGATGGGTTTCAAAAAAAGAGAGTGAACTTAAAATGAACTCGAAATGAACCTGCAAGCCAACCAATAGCATTAGGAGTGCCAATGCTGTTCTTAATTTGCAGTTTAGCAATTCTCAGCTATGAAGCCATCTCGGGTTCTAGTTTTAAGGCCAAAGAGCTATGAACAGAACTCGTACCAATTATTTTTAATAATTTGCTAAATGAATCCAAAAACTACACCCTCTAGAATAATCTCCTTGGGGATACTTACATGTTTGGTGGGGGTATCAAAATAACGGATAGATATATGTGATGATGAAATTATATTTGATGGCGATATTATACGTTCTTACTCTAGCTGGCTGCACAGCTGAAGATTCTCATTATCTCAATGGATACAAGTATTGGATTTTCATCAGTGATGATTTTACTCCTGAATTTAAGGAAATTAAAAAAGGCGATATTTTTGGTGATAAGAACTCTTTGCTTTCAGGCCAAATCTCTGATTTTGGAAAGATCGAAGTTATTTGGGATGATAAGGTAGAGGCTATCTTTCATCAGGAAGGGAGTTATTATATGACAAGAAACAAAGGTAAGCTGAAATTAACTGGAGAATTAAAAAAGCCATTGCAGGTTATAATAATTAAGGCAACAAGTAAGACTTCTGGCAAAGTGATTGATAAAATCCCTCTTCCGGCTGGGAGCTTTAAGTTGAAATTTAATTGTGAATAGAATTAAAAAGAGTGCGGCCAATGGTTTGTTCTAGGAGTGATAGGAATAGTGACTTGTCGTTTGTTTTTTGAGAAAAAAGGGAGGGGCGAATAAAACGATAATTTTTGAAAGCTATCAGCAGCATTTTATCCTTTGGCGCCTCATTTAAAGGTGTATTTTAGTAGTGGTATGAGATACATTTGTTGTCAGCTATTTATTACATCCATATTTTTAATGTTAGCAATTGCTGAAGATGACCTGGCAATTATACACATGGTGATTTCTATTATCATTGCCTTGTTGTTTTTATTGGTGCCTCAAAAAAATTAAACGCACAAGCCGCCCCATAACATTAGATATGCTAAAGCTGTTCTTAATTTGAAGTTTACCAATCTTCTTGGCTATGAAACGATCTCGAATTGTAGTCTTTAAAGCCAAGTAGCTGTGAAGGTTATCGCTACACGATTTTTATAATTCTTAACTCATGAGTAAGTTAGATTCCATTTTATTCGGCTTAAATGCACTGGGCACCGTTGTGTTTGCGATCACGGGCGTGATTGCTGGCAAGAGACGTCGTATTGATCTTTTTGGAGCTGTGCTTTTAGGCGTAATCACAGCCATTGGTGGAGGAACTGTTCGGGATTTACTCTTAGGGAGAACCCCTGTTTTTTGGATTTACGACAACACGGCTCTTATTATTGCGATGGTGGCTTCCTTTTTGGGCTTCTTTATGGTTGCCCAATTAGAAAAATTTACAAAAATACTCGCCTATTTAGATGCTATCGGGCTCGCTGTGTTTGCGGTTGTTGGGGCTCAGATTGCAGAATCGGCGGGGGCGAATCCACTGATTATTATTTTAATGGGATGCGTTACGGGATGCTTTGGTGGGTTGATTCGGGATTTGTTAACGGATCGAGTGCCTTTTTTATTATCCAAAGATATCTATGCGACTGCGACCTTAGTGGGAGGCTTTTTTTATGTGGTTCTCGCCAATCTTCCTTTGGAAAATCCGATTCGATTGATTGTCGCCTCCGTGATTATTGCGGTTATTAGAATCTTCTCGATGAATAAAGGGCTTTCTTTGCCTAAATTATAGAGACTTATCTTATCTGAGGCGTTAAAACAAAAACACAGAGATGAAAAAACTTCTATTGAATCTAATTAATCCGAAAGGTTGGGTGGCTCCCCTTTTGCTATTTACAACGCTTAGTTTGATTTTGATCGGTGATCATCTGGGCTTTTTTGCTTTTGTTAAAACATACTTGGATGCCGATTACTGCACGTTTCAAGTAGGGGCTTACAGCATTAGTATTTATGAAGCGTTAAGGTCCTTGGTCACCTTGATTTTAGTCTTCTGGGTGGCTGCTGTTCTAGTCGACTTTGTTGGAAAGAATATTAAAAAAGTAAAAAGCCTGACGGTTGGTAACCGAGCTTTATTCTTAAAATTATTTCAAATCTTTGCCTATATCGCTGCCTTTTTAGTGGCTTTGCAGTTACTGGGTATTGATGTATCCTCGCTGACTTTATTCGGAAGTGCTTTGGGTATTGGTATCGGTTTTGGCTTACAAAAAGTGGCATCTAATTTCATCAGTGGATTGATCCTTTCTTTTGAAAAAACCATTGAAGAAGATGATCTTATTGAGCTTGCCGACGGGACGGTGGGTTTTGTGCGCAAGTCTTTTGCGAGATACACCTTAGTTGAGACATTTGATAACAAAGAGGTCTTAATTCCGAATGAAGATTTCATCACTCACAAAGTGACGAACCTTACTTTATCAGATAATAAAGGACGAATCGAAATTAGCCTCGGCGTCGGTTATGAATCTGACCTCAAATTGGTAGAAAAAATAATTCTAGAATCAGCGAATGAGCATGCAGAGTGTCTGGTTGATCCTGCGGCTAAATGCTATTTACGAAACTTTGGCGCTAGCTCAATTGATTTCACCCTTCACCTCTGGATCAGTGATGTGAGTCAAGGCCGCTGGAGGGTGCAAAGTGAGATCATGATGGCTATTTGGGATAAGTTTAAAGCACACAAAATCAGCGTTCCTTACCCACAGAGAGAGATCTTGATTAAAAATCCAGGGAAAGAGCTTTCCGCTTAGTTTTTCTATTCTTGATCGTCATTAACCATCTTTTCCTAAAACATCGCTTGAACCTGAAGGAGGGGGATAGCAAAGTGTAGTTCGATGAAGTTCCCATTTGTTGATTATTTTTCAAAACAAGACAGCTATTTGTTTTTTCAAAAAGACAGTGGGGAAATCATCATTGGACAGGGCCCTTTTGAGAGATTAGCTGAGCCCTCGACGGAGGCGGCTTGTTTTTATTTCAATGATTTTGGGTTGAATAATGAGAGGCCATGGTTGCTTCCTAGCCAATTAGTTGATCTTGAGACATTTATTAACGGAGAATTAGCGGCACCTCTCGCTATTGAATTAGAAAAACCGTCCTCAAGTGATTTTGGCCAAGTGTTTGAAGGGGTGTTGGCTGATATCCACATGGGGAAGATTCAAAAATCAGTGCCTGTGGCGACTGAGTTGGGAAAGGTCTCTGTATCGCAACGAAGACAGCTCGTCATTAATGCCTTGAGACATGAAACTGAGGGGAAGTTTTATGGATTTTATCATCCTGACTTGGCTTTTATTGGGCATTCTCCGGAGTTATTATTTTCTATTCAAGGGGAGAAGCTCTCGACCATGGCGTTGGCTGGAACGGCTCAGTGTGACGAGATTGAGGTGTTCTCAATGGATGAGAAAGAGATCAAAGAGCATGAGTTTGTCGTCAACTCGGTGATGAGCCAACTGGGGGAGTTTGGTTCTGTCGTTCGTGAAAACCGAAAAATTAAGATACTTGGAGATATTGTACACTTCCAGAGTGGTATTCAGGTTTGGTTGAACAATGCCTATCGCTTGAACGAATTGATTAAAGTGCTTCATCCAACACCAGCGCTCGGGCCATTGCCGCGTACTAGAGAGAGCTTAAGTCAGTTAAACCAATGGCGTGATTCGTTGAATTGCCCAGGTGTGTTTGGCGCTCCTTTTGGCTACATTGATCAAGAAGGGTTCACTTCGTTAGTGGGAATACGCGGGGTTTACTGGGAAGGAGACCAGCTTTCGATACCGTCGGGATGTGGGATTATTGAGGCGAGCCGCTTAACCAATGAATGGCGCGAGTTGAAGCTTAAGCGTGAAGTGATTAAGAAGCTCTTTGGGATTAATCCATAAGCCTGTAAGTCTTAGACCAAGAAGAGAGAGGGAGATGGAGCGGTTAGAAATTTCAGGAATAGAAAAAGGCGTGAGTGTCTTTTTTAAGGCTTCTGAAGGAGTGAGTTCTGAAGTGATGAGTTCTTTGGGGAAAGAAGAGGGGGCTTATGCTTCCTATTTGACGCCCTTAGAGGTTAGTTATGCAAGTCGCTACACTCATGAGCCTTCTCGGCAGAATCACCTCAGGACGAGGGTGGCGGCCAAGGAGGCGATCATCTCGTTGTTGCCATCATTCAAGGATGAAGCGGGGGATGTAGAGTGTCGAGATAATGGAATTGAGGGTGGTAATTCTCAGTTTCAAGCCTTTGAAATTCTGAACGATGATTTAGGAGCGCCTTATATTAAATCGAGTCTTATTAAGTCGAATATTCATGGGCTTAATGGCTGGGGTTTGAGCTTGAGCTTAAGCCACCTCGATGAAGGGTCATTGATAGCGATTTCTAATAACCGAGATTCATCGGTATCGATTGGGTGTGATCTGTGTCTGGTTTCTCAAAAGACGAGGGTGGTGATTGAGCGATTTTCAAAAAGCAGACAGCTCTCTTTATTTTCTTACCCAGGTTTAACTCCAGATGACTTGACGGCACTGCAGTGGTCCGTATGGGAGGCTTGTTCTAAAGTTAATAAGAGAGGCTTTAGAGATGGGTTTAATGATTACGAGGTGACGGGAATTCAGCCTTTGAGCCAATCCTGCTTACGCATCACAACTCAAAAGGAATCTTTGAGTGTGGTCAGTCAAAAAATCAGACCTAACCTGTGGGCCACCATTGCTTACGGTTAAGTCATTCGGGGCTTAAGTGGTTAATATAATGCTTATTTATTTTACCCGGAGACGATAAAGCTGTTTAATGGGAGTAGTTATGTCTACTAACCAATCAACTTGTACGTTTAAAGGGAGTGAGATCACTCTCAGTGGAGCGTTGCCTGCTATCAATTCAGTCGCGCCTAACTTCACATTTGTAAACCCTGACCTTTCGGAAACCTCTCTTCATGATTTGAAAGGGAAGAAGATATTACTCAACGTCTTCCCAAGTGTAGACACCTCAGTTTGTGCGCTTCAACTCAAACGCTTCAACGAGGCCGTGGCTTCAAAATCAGACGTGGTTTTGCTCTTCGTTTCTCTAGACTTACCTTTTGCCTTTAAACGTTTTTGTGGAGTTGAGGGTATTGAAAATACAATCACAGGGTCGGATTTCCGTTATCAAGAACTGGGAGCTTCCTATGGGTTGAAAATGGAAAATGGACCACTCCAGGGGCTTTACGCAAGAGCGGTTGTGTTGATTGATGAAGACTTAAAGATCTCTTATAGTGAAGTCGTTTCAGAAATCACCAATGAGCCAGACTACGATAAAGCGCTCAATGCTTTAGGGTAAGGCTCTTTTTTATTGCTCCTTTTTATCGAGCTTTGAATCAACTCTTCCTCAAGTTTGGAGGGAGGGTTTTATCAAACTTCTAGATACATAAGGCCTCTCAAAAGGTCACTTAGTTGTGGTGACTCAGTAGATTTACTAAAGTCGCTAGATTCAGCTTAAATAGTCCTACTAGGATTCGAACCTAGACTGAGGGAATCAAAATCCCGAGTGCTACCATTACACTATAGGACTGTAACTAGCGGGGTGAGACTTTAAGTTCAAAAAAAAAAGATGGCAAGAAAAATTATATCTAGATTCATAAAAAAAGCATGATTGTATAATATACATGAATATTTTGAATAAAATCTTAATCTACCCCAGTGAGTTGGCTCAAGGTGAGCAACGATTGAAGGGCGAACTCAGCCAGTCCGTCTTTGATCTCAAGTCCTATGATTTAAAGCCGGTGACGGACGTGAGCTTTGATTTGAGAGTGAATCAGTTTGATCAGGAGGTATTGACTCAAGGGGAAGTGTCTGTGGTTTTTCAGTCAGATTGCTCTCGCTGCTTGAAGCCTTTAGAGAAAGAATATCACTTGGAGGGCTTGGCTTTTTCTATGGAAGTAGACGAGGAAGATGAGTGCTATGATTTAACGGAAGAGCTCAGAGAAGAGATCTTAATTCGGGTGCCTCAGTATTTTTCTTGTGCCCAAATTTCGGCTGAAGGGGCTTGTGAGATAAATTACCCACAAAAAAGTATAGACAACCCCTCTTCGGATAGTGTACAAAACTCTCCCTCTTCAAATCAAGATGATCGTTGGTCAGGACTTGACGCTTGGGGAGGATCCGATGAAGGTCGGGATAATCAGTAGATTTTAGAACCATGGCAGCACCAAAAAGAAGAACATCAAAAATGAAATCACGCTCACGTCGTGGAGCAAATCGTTGGCGTAAACCTCTCCTTCAGACCTGTCCTGAGTGTGAAACACGTGTTCCTGGTCACATTGCTTGCCCATCATGTGGAACTTACCGTGATCGTCAGGTGATTGAGATCGTTGACTAATATCTCTGGATATTTACTATTTTTCTAAAACTCAGACAGCAATGTCTGAGTTTTTTTGTTTCTTGAGGCTTTTTTCTATTGTTAGTTAATAAATAAAGAAAAAACCCAACGCCGCTAAGGCTATATTATATAATGAAATTTTCCAAAGGTCTATATTTGCCATTAGTGGTGTGTTCTGTCTCGTTCGGGGCATTGAAGCAGGTTGAGAGCTTCACTGCAGAAAGTGAAGCGCATACGGTTAAGTTAAAAGTTCCCGTTTTCCCTGAGTCTCAAAAAGCGGTTGATGATTTGGTGTCATCAACCCTAGAGCAGGTTGCTAAGAATGGAGATGTTGTCGCAGCCCTGAAAGCCTCGGAGCTTAGTTTTGATTCTATTTTTGGAAAATTGGAGGCTAGTAATATTCGAATCAGTGACGCTTACGGATTATTGGCGATAGTCGCGAATACCTCGACCAATGCCGAGCTTAGACAAGCGGCGGATCAGGGGATGAATACGCTCAGCAAGGAGTTGATTCAGTTTTCTTACCGAGAAGATATTTATCAGGTGATTAAGGCGTATCAGGCTCTGACACCGACATTGGATTCAGCTAAGCAATTGGTATTAAAAGACACCTTGCTGGGCTATCAGCGATTGGGGATGCACTTGAGTGCCGCTAAAAAAGAGAGACTGAAGGCCTTAAAAGCTAAGCTCTCAGATGTTTCACAGGCTTTTGATGAGGCGATTCGAGAGATGGATTCAAAAGGCTCTTTCACAGAGGCTGAACTTGAGGGAGTTCCAGAAGAGTTTTTAAAACAATTGAAGAAAAAAAACGGAGCTTATTTGGTTGATTTTACGAGGCCAAGTCACCGATCTGTTTTATTGAGTAATGCAAAAAATGAAGCGGTTCGTAAAAAAACTTACATCATGCGATCGGCTCCGGTGCTCTTGGAGAATGGGCCGCGTCTGACTGAGATGGCGCGCTTGAGAACTGAGTTGGCTACGCTTTTGGGATATTCAACTTGGGCTGATTTTAAGG
>CALLBE010000056.1 GCA_938001985.1 uncultured Verrucomicrobiales bacterium
TAAGCGCCTAGTTTGGTTAGGTTTCTTCTATCTTTGTAAAGGTAGGCAACTTCAGCGCTGCAGATGGCCTCTAGGTGTTGAAGTGACTCCGCTTGGGTTGCTGTGGCTTTCGAGAGTTGTGGGGCGAGGCTTTTTAGGAAAGTAAGGGTTCTCAGTAGGGAGTTGAGTTCCCGTGTTTTATCAAACTTGTAACCTTCAATGATCGCCAGATAGCGCATGGATTCAGCCTTTGCGATGCTGAGTTCCAAGTTGTTTGGAAAATGTGTGATGGATTCGTCAAAGTATTGAATGGCTTGGGTGAATGAGCTTTCGGCAGATCGAAGGGTTGATTTAGAACCCATTCTGGCTTCTCCAATTATTTGATTAGCCTTTCCCATTAATTCAGATTTAAGGAGGTTGTCTGAGGCTAATTGCTGGATTAGTAAAATGGCTTTTCTGCACTGATCCTGAGCAGGTTTCATATTTTCCAGCCCTACGAGAATTCTGCCTTGATGAAGATGAGATTCGATGAGGAGTTGCAGATTAGAATCCGCTGGGTCTTCGTTGATGATGGGTTGCAGGGTCTGTATCAGGTCTTGGTTCAGGTTGAGTTCATCCAAGAGTAGTTTTTGCTCCGACAGGGTGTTGCGGACTTCGATGAATTTAGTCGCCCAAGTGGAGGTGGCTCGTCTGGAGACTTCAGGCAATGAACGAATGGCTTGAAGCATTGCAAGTGGTGCTCGAGAAGCTTTTATACCTTTCGAGATTTCGCCATTATTGATAGTGATTTTCGCCAGTTCCAACTTGGCGAGTTGGGCGATGTAGAAGATGTAAAGTGAAGAAGAAAGTGAGCTTTTTTGCTCCAGTTCAGCGACTTCTTTGAAGAGGGTTTCTCCTTTTTGAGGTTTGCCGTTTTTAATAAAACTTTTTGCTAATAAGAACTTGGTTCGAGCGAGTTGGCCTAGATCAACATTGGCGTTTTGCTCCTTAAGGTTGCGCAAAAGAGTTTGAGCCAGTTGCGGTTGTTCTAAGTGGATTTTAATCTCCGCTAGGAGAAGTCTAAGCGCTTGAGCTCGGGGTAGATAGCGCTCGTTTTTTTCTAGTAGAAGAATCGAGTAGCTGAGTTCTTGTTCTAGTTTTTTAAGCTGCTTGGTTTGTTTTTCTAGTGGTGGGATTTCTTCTGATTGCGCTTGGAGGGCAATCGTTAAGATTCGCGAGTTAAGCAGCCAAGCGCCATCGAGTAGGTCTTGGAAGGATTGGCGTTTCTGGTCGGTTTCGTTGAGGGATGATAGGAGATTGTTTTCGAGTAGTTCTCGATCTTTGGCCAGTTGTTCCAGTTCTTGAGTTTTTTCTTGGTACTGCTGGTCTTTAAGCGTGATGATTTGAGAGTGCTCTTCTTCCTGTTGATTGATTTGCTTCAGTAGGAAAATAGAAACCGCAATGATAGCGATTGCCACCAAGCTAAGGATGATGGTGGTGCGTCTTTTTTTACTTACTTTGAGAGATAAAGCCCCGAGCCTATCCTGATCTTCTTTGATCTTTCGGATGCGAGTTAGCTCTTTAGAGGTTTCGACCATGGAGCGAGGTCGATCGTCAGCGTTTAAAGACAAGCAACGCTCAACGAGCTCTCTAGATTCGAGCTCTTGTTGGTTTTGAACCTCCTCGGGCCATTCGATTTCGTCGCCTTCAATACTTATCTTGTTGGCGATGTTGATGGGGCGAAAGGCGTTTTTTTCAGCGTCTAGTGCGTGTCTGTGACGGCAAATATTCTCCAGTGTTTCATGCGCTCGTGGGAATCGTTGCGTTAAGATTTGATAAGCGATGACTCCAAAGCTGTAGACGTCTAGGGAGAATGCATTTTCGTGAGCGGGTGTCACGCTGCCATTGAGTTGCTCTGGTGCTGAATAGCAGAGGCTGTCGGATGGGGTGAGGTTGTTTTGATCGGCGTAGAGACCGAAGCCGATGTCAGAAAGCTTTATTTCACCGTCTTCATTGAGGAAGATATTACCGGGTTTTAGGTTTCCGTGGGCGATTTTATGCTGATGGAGGTCCGCTAGAGCTGTGGCTAAAGCTTGAATAAAAACCCAAGGTTCACCGGACCCTAGAGGGTATCCTAGGCTGTAAAGGTCGAAGGGAGAAAAGTGTTCTCCTTCTTTCTGACCAATTGCTGGGAGCAGGATTTTAAGCTCATAAGAGAGGTTCAGTAATTTAAACTGTAACAGATTCTTAGGCCAAGACTCTAGGGCGTTGAGCGTTTGGCTTAATGATTTGAGCCGTTGAAAATCAGGGCCATGAGTGGAGACGGTTTTGACTAGATAGTTTTTACCCTCGTGTTCAATCAGGTTGAACTCAGAAAGCACCCCCCATGAAGTGGGTTGGCCTTCGTTTAAACTTTCCTCAGGTAGGTCTAGCATTCGTAGACATTAAAGCCTTTATTTCTAGCAAAGTTCAAATATTAAAATTAATCTCAATATATTTCCCATCTGATTTCGTTATTATTTAAGAATGCAAGCTAACCGTAATCCAAAAGAGGCCGTCGTTAAGGTCGGCTCTGGATTGCTGTCTTTA
>CALLBE010000057.1 GCA_938001985.1 uncultured Verrucomicrobiales bacterium
ACCTTCGGCAGAGGCACCCCCTCTAACACAACCCTATTATCAAGAACTTTTCACCTCTAAAAAAACGATCTCACAGCCACTTGAAAGGCCTCTGTGTAGGCGGCGCCTTCTAGGTATCTTGGAGGCAATGTTTCGAAGGATGTCACATTGGGCAATTCTTTTCCTATCGCTTGTGCGATGGATTGAGGGTGTAGGTTATCCTCGGTGGTGTCTAAGACGAGTGCGGGTTGTTTCACCTGTGCTAAGCTCGCTAAACTCTCAAAAGGACGGCTGTTGTACATTTCATATAACACACGAGCTCCAGCAACCGCTTGAGATCTTGAGGTCAATGGGAGAAGTGATTTTGCCACGTTAGGCTGTTCTTTTTTCAGCGCTAAATAATCGGCGTCTTGTTCAAGCTGCGCTTCCACAGATTCCGTGCCAAGTTGTTCAATCCACTCCCCTACTTTTGCTACCAATTCTAGGTGCTTGGGCTGAGTTTGATCAATCCAAGAGGGTCTTAATAAAATGAGAGACTTCACACGTTCCGGGTTAGCCAGCGCGATATTAAGGCTGACTCCCGAACCCATGGACATGCCTCCCATGTGAACTTCAGATAAATTCAATTCATCCAAAAGCTCCAGTACATCCGCTGCGAAACGATCAAAATTACAAGGCCCATGTTCAGGCAACAACTCCGAGTCACCATGCCCACGAAGGTCTGGTAAAATGAGTTGCAGTCCTAACTCTTCGGCCAACGGGGCTAATAAGTCCGCTGACTGCTTAGAATGAGCTCCCAAGCCGTGCATAAACACAAGCGGCTCTCCTTCTCCAATGATTTCGTAATTTAAAAGTTTCACAGCTTTGTCCTTCATTAAATCACACGATCGTTACCGCCATCGATTGGGATTTGAGCCCCAGTCGTTGCGATAAATGCTTTGCCAGCAACCACACTCACGAGTTGAGCGATGTCTGTTGATTTGATCTCAGTTCTTAATAAGTTTTTCGTTTTGTATTCTTGAACCGTCATGCCGTAACGCGCTGCTGAGGTTTCAAGCACTTCTTGTGTCCAGATTTCCGTATCAAATACAGCGTCAGGGTGAAGCGTGTTCACACGAACTCCGTGAGGCGCTAATTCAAGAGCGGCCACACGAGCGAGTTGAGTCACCCCAGCTTTCGTGACGGAATAAGCAGCAGCACCTGGACCTGGAGCCGCGTAGTTACGAGAACCGATGATGATGATTGACGCTTCAAACCCGTGCTTGAGGTATGGAATGGAGAAACGTAAGAAGCGTTGTGTCGCTGTCAGGTTGATCTTCATGTGCAGATCCCAGCTTTGGCCAAGGTCTTCTATGTATTCACCTGCTTTGAAAATCCCAGCATTGGCTACGATGATGTCAATACCACCGTGATCCGCTACCACTTGGTCAATAACCGCTTGGAACTTCTCATCATCTGTGATGTCACAAATAACACCCTGAGTGCCTTCTTCGCTTAAGTTTTCGACTACAGCAGGGTTGATATCGAGACCCACAACCGTAGCGCCGTCTGCACGAAGGCGATTAACGGTCGCTCTACCGATTCCGCCAGCGGCACCTGTGACCACGGCAACTTTGCCTGCGTGTGGCTTGAGAGGGTTGGTTAAATCGAGAGCGTTGGCTTCCTTGCGGCTTTCTGCTTTTGCAATTAGTTCTTGAGACATAATAAGTTTAGAGTTGGTAGTGTTTGTTTTTTTAAAGGGTTAAAATTAGCTGATGGCGGCTTTCATGTGCTGGATATTGCCAGCAGGATCCACACCGTCAAAGACCGCTGAACCGGTGACAATCAAATCCGGTTTAGCAGCGGCTAACTGAGCGACATTGTCTTTCTTAACCGATCCATCAATCGCGATGATGATGTCTGGGTGTGAGGCTCTGATTTTCTCAATGCGCTCGAACACGGTGTCAAAGAAGACTTCCTTACCCGTATCTGGGCCAATCGCTAAGAGGAAGACAAGGTCACACTCATCTAAAACAGCTTCTAGCTCTTCGTAGGGTGTGGTTGGGTAAACCCCAGCGCTGGCAAGCACGTTCTCTTTTTTAATAGAACGTAGGGCTTCTCCTGCGTTGTCACAGTCTTCGATCTGCACCGTGATGATATCAGCACCAGCGGCTACGAAACCTGGAACGTGTTTCTCAGGCGTTGAGGTTAATAAATGAACGTCTTTTAAAAGAGGTGTTTTTAATCCAGCAAGAAAGCCAGGACCGACAGAAATTTTTGGCCAAATCGTGCCATCCATGACATCTAAATGCAGTAGATTAATCGATGCTTTCTCAAGAATGGCTAAGTCACCTGCCTGATTCATCATGTCTCCGGTCAGAGTACCAATGCTGAGTTGAATGCCTTGAGTTGTGAATTCCTTTAACTTTTGAAGTCGATCGTTATGTGTCATGGTAAAAAATGAATGGGTATAAACGGAAATAAACCGTTCATAGAAAATGAAGAAGCGAGCCATCTCTGGCTCGCTTGAAGAATTAATGCCTAAGCATTACGCATTTTTGAGGTCGTTGAAGAGCTCAATTGCTTCTGTTGGCTTGAGGTCATCGTGGATAAGAGCTTTAACCGCTTTCATCATAGCAAGAGGAGCCTCTGACTGGAATACGTTACGACCCATGTCTACACCGAGAGCACCACATTGGATAGCCTTGTAGCAAAGCTCAAGAGCTTCAAGTTCAGGAAGCTTTTTACCACCTGCGATTACAACTGGTACTGGGCAACCAGCAACCACTTTCTCGAAACCTTCTGTGTAGTACGTCTTAACGATTGAAGCACCGTTCTCAGCACATACACGTGAAGCCATACCGAAGTAACGTGCGTCACGAGCCATGTCTTTACCTACAGCTGTTACACCCATTACTGGGATGCTGTACTTGTTACCAATGTCAACAAGCTTGCTGAAGTTAGCAATTGTAAGTGCTTCTGTTTCCGCATCACCAATCGCAAGCATTGCAGCCATTGCTGTTGCGTTGATACCCAACGCGTCGATCTCTGAGATCAGCGTGTTGTGGTTCATCTCTGTAAGGATCGTTGTACCTGTGTCTGTACGAAGACAGATTGGCTTCGTGTTTGTTGCAGGAATCGAAGTGCGGATCATGCCACGGCAACCCATGAGACAGTCAGCTTCGTCAGCAAGAGGTGCAATGTTAAGGTCGATACGCTCAAGACCTGAAGTTGGGCCCATAAGGAAACCGTGGTCAAACGCAAGCATTACCGTGCGTCCTGACTTTTGGTTAAAGATACGTGACATGCGGTTTTTAATGCCCCATGAAGCGTCGTTCATTCCTTTAAGGTAGAACTTGCTTGTGTCTGCTGGTGTGTTGAGACCGAAGTTGTCTCCATCTCTGATATCATCTAGATCTGCCATAATTAGTGTCTATTTTTAGTTGTTTAGTTGTTGAAGTTATAGGCGCCCTACTTTCGTAAAATCGCCTAAAAGTTTAGATTATTTTTCAATAAGCGTTAATAAGGATTGAACCGCGTACTCTACAAATTCCGTAGATTCAGCATTACAGTCTAAGGTTTCCTTCTTTAATGAAGCTGGAAGCTCTTTTTGTAAGTATGTCCAAAACGAAGCGTCGAGGTCTTTGTTGTAAATTTCACCCGACTCACTGGAGTAACCCGAAACACCCTGTAGAGGCATTAAGAAGAGCGCTTTTTCATTCACTTTAGCAAGGCGTTTACCAATCTCTTTAGCAATTGCTGCTTGCTGTTCCTCGTTCACTCTAGGAACAAAGATCACAGGACTGTGCCATGTGCATTGTTGCCCTTCGTATCTTGCTGGAATCACATCTGGCTCAGTTAAGACACCCAAATGCTCAGAACCACCCGGCACTAACACCTGAGGCACATTACAGTCGCTCGCCACCGTAAGTCTCGAATCACTTGAAGATCTGAGTTCTTTGAAAACACCATCGGCAATATCACCCATCGCATAATCAAAGACTGCGGTAATAATACCATCTTTGATCATTTGCTCCATAGCGTCACCACCCGAACCAATCGCGTGGAAGCAGATGCA
>CALLBE010000058.1 GCA_938001985.1 uncultured Verrucomicrobiales bacterium
TGCCTTGCACAATCTCTTGAGCCAAACCTTCTACAATGGCGGTTTTACCCACGCCGGCTTCACCGACTAAACACGGATTGTTTTTCGTGCGACGACAAAGAATCTGAATCACGCGTTCAATTTCACTCTCACGGCCAATCACAGGGTCGAGTTTGCCTTCTTCTGCAATTTTCGTTAAATCACGACCAAAAGCAGACAACGCCGGTGTTTTAGAATTTCCGGCTGAGTTCTCACTTGGCTTATCCATTCCGCCGCCAAACCCAGCACCGATTTCCTCGGCTTCCTCTGGGTTGTAATCAGGGTCTATTTCTAATAAAATCTCATGCCTAGCTCGCTGAGCATCGACTCCCAAGGAATTTAAAATCTTACCCGCAAGGCCATCACTTTCCCTCAACAGTCCCAATAATAAATGCTCGGTTCCAACATAAGAATGATTCAACGCTTTGGCTTCTTTAGTCGCCAATGCCAATACCTTCTTAACACGAGGCGTGTAAGGAATATTGCCAGTTGTGTTTTGCTCCGTTCCTGTGCCCACTTCATTTTCGACTTCAGAACGGACTTTATCCAAATCAATCTCCATGCGCTCTAATACATTAACCGCAACGCCTTGACCTAATTTTATGAGCCCCAAAAGCAAATGCTCGGTGCCCACATAATTATGATTAAAACGATCAGCTTCTTTTCGAGATAAGGCTAAGACTTGCTGAGCTCGTGGTGTAAAATTATTCATGGTTTAAAAATTTAATTTAAAGAAGGAAGTTTAATGATAGAAAAGTCTGGTTTGGCAATGCGTTGAATTCTCTCGCGAACCTTAGTCGCTCGAATGATATCCCTTTCATCAACGGATAATTTTGAACCCAATGCAATTTGTAAATGTGCAGGCTGTAGGTTTAAGAGTAACAGGTCGATATCCGAGGTTTCTACCTCATTAAAGAAACCTAAGCTCACGCCCATTTTTAAAATAGAAAGTAAACTCAACGCCTCATTCGAAGTCATGAGGTAAGCCGAGCAGCAGATGTGGTAAGCTCGATTGACCTTATCTTGTAGTTTGTAAGGATCATTTTCTAAAAGCCTGAGTCGAGCCTGTCTCTCTTGTTTGATTAAGTCTTTCAGAACACGGTTCAGGTTTTCAATAATGGTTTGCTCCCCTTCTCCCAGTGTTGATTGATTTGAGATTTGATACAAATCAGCAAAACTCTCTGTCCCTTCACCATACAGGCCTCGAACGGCCAAACCAAGCTGGTTCATTGCGTTCAACGACTGGTTAAGTTCGTTTAGAATACCAAGCGCGGGAAGGTGAACCATCGCAGACGCTCTCATCCCTGTCCCTAAGTTCGTTGGGCAAGCGGTTAAATAACCCAACTTCTCATGATAGGCGATACTGAGAGCCTCCTCCAAATGATCTTGCGTTGCAGTTAAATTATCCAGCGCTTTATCGAGGTTCAATCCTGGCTGTATCGACTGCAATCTCAAATGATCTTCTTCATTGACCATCAAGCTCAAATCGCAGTTAGGTGTTAAGAAAACAGCCGCGTTAGCTCCTTTTGCTGCGTGTTCACGGCTGATCAGATGTCTTTCTACAAAAACTTGTTTTTCGATCGTGTCTAACTGATCAAAACAAAAAGACTGACCCTCTTTTATTGGTTGATAAAGATTGAGCGCTTCCTTGACTTGTTTTAAAACAAAAAGCTGCACCTCCTTTTTTGCCCACCCTGGGAAAGGGGTGTTTTCAATATTACGAGCTAAACGCACTCGGGATGTCAACACGACGTCCGAATCACTCTCTTGGAGAGTCATCCATTCGGGATAGTTTTTATAAAACTCTGTGAAAGTAGACATATGTTCAGGCTCTTATTGCTGCTCTGAGGCTTGTTTGCTCGCCTCCTTGATTTGATCTCTAAGCTCACCAGCGCGCTCATAATCCTCAGCCTCAATCGCACGCTCAAGCTCCCTTGTTAACTCCTCAATGATTTCTGCATGGTTCACTCGATCTAAAACCCGATGGTTCACTCGGCCCTCGTGAGACGAGCCTTTATGGATTTCCGTCAATTTGGGTAATAAAATGTGTTTAAAGGTAGGGTAGCAGGTAGAACAACCAAAACGGCCAGTTGCCTTATAATCTTGCAGTGTGAAATCACACTCTGGGCAAACCACTGAGGTTTCACTCACCACAGCCTCTTCCTCGGAATATTCAAAGGCTTCATTCGATTCCAACTCTTCCAAAACCTCTCCAAACAACTGATCAAAAGGAGGCAGGTTAGGTGTATTGTTTTGATACTCCTGAGCACAACTCTCACACAGTGATTTTTTATTAACTTTATCACCTGAAACTTCGGTGAAAAACACAGAAGCTTCTTGTTGGCATTTATCACAATTCATCACTAATTCAGTTGGCTATCTTTGGGTAAGAAGTTGGGCGTCACTCTAGCATAGCTCTCTTTTTGATTAAAAGAGAAAAGTAAGCCTTAACGCGAAAGCTTTATTCTAAAACGAGCCCCCTTCTCAACTACTACTCTCCAGCTGACAGCTCATATCTAGCAATTGAGTCGTCCACCTCTTTGGCCCAGGTATCAATCCCCCCAATCAATCCGAACGTATTCTTCAATTGGTGACCTCTAAACCAAGCGCAAACATCTAGAATTCTAGACCCATCATGATCAAAAAGAACAACCGTTGTTTCACTGTTCCCAGCAAAGAGAGCTTGCTGAATGTCTTGGTTCAAGAATTTAGCATTCGGCATCGGCACCTCCTCAAACTCCTCGCGAGTTCTCGCATCTAATAATACGAAGCTCTTGCCTTCATCCATCCACGTTTTTAGCGTTTCGCTTGAAACCAGCATTTTTTGATCATGCTCATAACTCTCCACGATGTGTTGAATCACTTCGGTTACCTCTAAATCATTGGCCTGACAAACGGACTCCAAACTAGCAGACTCATCGTAACTACAAGAGCGACAACCGCCAATATGATAACGTGCGAACAAGGCTCGTTTCGAAGACGGATAAGATGACAACAACTCCTTCATCTCAATTTGTGGATTAATTACTAAGCTCATATTCTTATTTTAATAGCGTTTCCAAAAACTAGGTGAGAAGAAAATCATAATCGCAAACAACTCAAGCCTGCCCACAATCATGACTAGACTTAAGAATAATTTTGTTACCCCTCTCAGTTCTGAAAAATTATCATTCGGCCCCAACTCACCAAAGCCAGGCCCTATATTAGGAAACGTCGCCAAAATCGCACCAAAAGAGGTTTCTAAAGAATGTCCCCTGCCCATCTCCAACAGAGAAAACACAAAAGCACTGCCAATAAAAACAGCGGTGAAGATAAAGGCAAAAATCAAAATACTACGCCTAGATCTCGCGTCAATAGGGTTGCCGTTTAAGGTGATCTTCGAAACTAAGTTCGGACGGAAAGTTTTCACAATCTCATCCAATCCCATTTTCACACAAGTCTTGAACCTGCCTGTCTTCATGCCACCAGCCGTAGCACCAGCACATCCGCCAACCAGCATTAGAAAAACGAGTAAAATCTGACAAAACAGAGGCCACTGAGAGTAATCACTCAATCCGAACCCTGTCGTTGAAGAAATAGCAGCCACCATAAAAATAGCTTCACAAATATCCGTACCAAGTGTTGTGGTAAAGCCACTGGAAAGTTGAATCCCCAGCGTGAACAGAGTCGCACAGATCCCCACAATACTTAAGTGCCAGATAGCCTCCTCTTCTTTGGCAATCCGCTTCCAATAATGTGAAAAACGGTACCTTTTCACACCTTCGCCTGCCGGCTTTTTAAAAACTTTATTTTTTAAACCATCCCACAACCGTCCCAATATCACCTTGCGATCCTTAAAAACACCGTAGGTTAGAATAATAACCAGTAGAAAATTAAGACTGCAGATAATCATGAACAAGGACAGCCAAAGCTGTATTTCAGAAGCCGTCTCCCAATCATTATAAAAACCAATGCTCATATTATGAGGAGAGAACCCACCCGTTGAAACCGTTGTCATTGCGTGGTTTAAAGCATCAAACCATGTCATGCCTAAGCCCTTAAGCCCCATGAAACAAATCAAGCTCAACGACAAATACGCATAGGTTAACATCAACGCCATCTCGTGCGCTCTGCCAAATAGTGAATCCATTCGTTGAAATGAAGATTCATTGCTAAACAAGGATTTACCGCCCACACCAATCGCACTCAACAAGGCCACGAAAAGAACCAAGATCCCCACTCCACCCAACCATTGAGTCATCGACCTCCATAACAAAATACTTCGAGGAAAGGATTCTATATCATTCATCACGGTCGATCCTGTCGTCGTGAAACCTGAGATAGATTCAAACACCGCATCCGGAAAACTCAAGCCAGGGTCTGAAAATAAATACGGCAACGCACCAAAAGCGCCAGCAATCAGCCAACCAACACCAACGACCGTCAGCGCTTCGCGCTTTGAAATCTCTTCTGTTTTTGAAAAACCGAAGAATTTAACAACCATCCACTCTCCAAAACTTTTGACCGCCTTAGAGTCATGCCCCAAGGCTAACAAACCTCGGCCAACCAGAATACAGATGATAAACGTATACAATAAAGCGTGAGAGGTTTTTTCATTCCAAACCGCATTATCGACGAGAGAAAAGCCCCAGCAGAGACCAACGAAAAAGCCCTGTAGTAATAACAAGGCTCCTAAAAGTTTCGCGATCAGCCGCAAGTTCATTAATTTATAAATACGAGTTGCTTACTCAAAATGAGCATTCCAACTTTCAATATTCTCCGATTGAGCTGCGAATAATAACTCAGCTGCCTCGTTGTTTAAAACCTCAATGCGAGTGATCTTATCACCAACACCGTCATGCTGACAACCAGGTTCCCCTGTATTTAGCTTACCCACAATCGTGTTCACAAGATCCATTCCGCCCGTAACTTCACCAAAAACAGCATGTCTATCGTCTAAGAAGCTTGTTTCAACATGCGTGATGAAAAACTGAGAACCATTTGTATTAGGTCCTGCATTCGCCATGGATAGAATACCAGGCTTGTTGTGTCTCAGCTCAGGATGAAACTCATCCTGAAATTGGTAACCCGGACCGCCACGACCATCTTGCATTGGGTCGCCACCCTGAATCATAAAGTTCTTAATCACTCGGTGAAAAGCCAAGCCTTCGTAGTAACCTCGTCTGGCCAAGTTCAAGAAATTAGCAACGGTTACTGGAACTTTACTCGCAAACAAAGTGATCGGAATCTCTCCTTTAGTCGTGTGAAGAATGATATTTATATCGGAAATTGTACTCATGGTCGTATTTGAACTCATTTAAACCCCTAGGGTCGAGCCTAAAATACCCAGCGGCCTTACTGAATCGATATTACAGCTCCGCTACACTGCCCACCTTCTGATACCGAACACGCGTGCAAATGCATCTCATCAAAAGACACACGACCCAACTTTCCTATCGTCATGGTACCGGTGGAGCGTAATTTAAAATCCGCCGCCTCTAGAGATCCCATACAAGAGAGATCGTGAAGGTTCACATCTGAACTCGCTGTCACCTTCACATTCTTATGAATAATTAACTTCTGACAACGCAGATTGCCTTTAAAATTAGTGGTTTCAAACACTTCAATCGTTCCCGTTGAATCAACGCCGCCTTCAAATTCACCCTGAATAATTAAATCATGACAACGCAACGAACTACGCTTCATCGAGCCCGAACGTGTGATTTTAACATTGCCTCGAGTTTGTATACTCTCATTTTTGAGCGTTTTTATGACATGATTCTGTAACGAAATATACAACCCGCACTTCGGACAGTTCGCCGACTCAGCCCCAGCAGGTGATTCATGTGTAAACTCACAGCGAAAACACTCAACCTGTCTTTTTTTCAGCGGGTTTCTCCAATGATTGAGCTGAGCACTCTTTTCCTTTGCTTGGTAAGTGCTGACAGGTTGGTAAACTTCAATAGAATCTTTTGCTCCCGCGGACATCACCTCAGGAGTACCGACAGACTCTACATGCTCCCAAAGGTCGATACGCTCTTCTTCTTTGGTTTCAAAATTCTCGGCAAACTTCACCTTAGGTTTGTACTCCTGAACTTTTTCTTCAATGAGCTTCCCGTTCTCTAAATTAAAGCGTTTTCCGCACTTTTTACAATTAGAGGAAATAGCAGCTATCGACTCCTTTTGTCGATGATGACAAACAGGACACTCAATAACTTCATTATTTTTTTGAGAACCAAACAAGGTGATAACTAAGCTTTCAGTTTCTCCGCTTACTTTTTCTCGTTAGCGATTTCAATATCGAGACCTTTCATCAAGGAACCAAACTTATCCTTATTCTCGTTATTGAGTTCATACAGAGTCGAGTGAGCGTCATAAACGTGGGACGTGTTCACAGGGTCCTTCACAGAACAAACCTCCGAGCGCTGCCTCAGCTTTTGAATTTTTCGTGAACTCAAAGGCCCCCAGTCGGCATGAATATCCATTAAAAAGCCAAGACCTAAACCACGAAGCGCATTTTCGCTTTTTTTCTTCGCGTTCACAACGGAGACTTTTTTACCAATTCTTTCTTTCTGTCGAATGGCAAGCTTAGCTAAAATCCCCATGAAGGTTGAGTCCATCCCTTCACAAAGACCTAAATCGACATGCAGCCGCCGACCGGAATCAATGCTTTCTTTACCGTATAATTCTACGGTAATGCTTTCTTTAAAAGAGCCTTTACCTTCTATTCTGATAAAAGCGACATCATCAATCTCGTTATGAAAAATTTGGGAGGGTTTCACGTTATTTA
>CALLBE010000059.1 GCA_938001985.1 uncultured Verrucomicrobiales bacterium
ATTAGGGGATTTGAATCTCGATGAGTATTTGGCGATCGAAAACAAAAAGAATAAGATTCTTTATGAGGTGAAGCAGGGGGATTCTTATCTGAGGATTGCGAAGCTCAATAAAACCACCTTTGATGCCATCTTGCATTGTAATGAGTGGACGGAGTTGAAGAGTTTATTCCCAGGTGATAAGCTATTGTTGCTGCCTTTAGATTTTCGCCTTGTTGTTGATCATAAATATAAGACCTTGCAGCTTTGGTCCGCTGATCAATGGGTGAAAGATTATCCGATTGAGCGGATGAATATTGAAGGTTTTAAAATCGCCTCTTCCTATAAAATTGGAAATAAAATGGGGTTTGCCAACAACCGCCGTTATTCGCCTCAGTCCGAAGGGTACAGAAATGCTAGAAAAAGTTTGGCATTGAAGGACAGTGTGCTTGAATTAGGAGCTTTGCCTATAGACGAGAAACAAGACGTCGGGTATGGGTTTTTCCTTCAACCTGAAGATATGGAAGAACTTTGCATGCTTTTAAGGCTAGGCAATGAGGTTGAAATGCGTTTTTAATAATGATAATCTAAAAAAAATGAGTCTGAAGCCATTAGAATTTGAAAAGCCTATTTACGGTTTAGAAGCCGAGTTGAATAAGTTGCGTAAAAAATCGGAAGATCAGGAGATTGATTTAAACGATGAAATCAATGCTTTGGAATCGAAGCTGGATCAATTGAAGCAAGAAATTTATGGTGAGCTCTCGCCTTGGCAACGTGTTCAGATTTCAAGACACACGGACAGACCATTCATGTTGGATTATGTGAATCTAGCGTTTGAAGACTTTGTTGAGGTTCATGGTGACCGTCATGTGGGTGATGATCATGCCATGCCGGCAGGATTTGCAACTATTGGCGGCATTAAATGTGCTGTAGTGGGGCATCAAAAAGGCCGTGACACCAAAGAGAATCTTAAGCGCAACTTTGGGTCTGCTCACCCAGAAGGCTACCGCAAGGCTCTCCGTGTGATGAGGTTGGCTGAGCGTTTTAACCTCCCGATTGTGGCGATGATTGACACTCCCGGTGCCTTCCCAGGTATTGGTGCAGAGGAGCGTAATATTGCGGAAGCGATTGCCTACAACTTAAAAGAAATGATGCTGCTTAAAGTGCCTATCGTTTCCGTTGTTTTAGGTGAGGGTGGCTCTGGCGGTGCCTTGGGTATTGGCATTGCGGATAAAGTTTTGATGTTTGAGAATGCTTACTATTCAGTCATTTCTCCAGAAGGTTGTGCGGCAATTCTATGGAAACACCGTAAGCATGCTCCTGAGGCAGCTGAGGCGTTGAAGCTAGTAGGTCCTGACTTGAAGAAGCTAGACTTGATTGATGATGTTATTTTGGAGCCAAGAGGTGGTGCGCATCGCAATCACGAAGTGGCGGCTGATAACTTGAAGAAAATCTTAATTGATAACATACAAGAACTTCAGCAGTTATCGACGGAGGCTCTTTTAGAAAACAGGTATCAAAAATTCAGACAATACGGTGAGTGGGCTGAGGCCTAAGATTGCCCTTTTTCATTTTTAATTTAGATAGAACCTTCTATGGCTGAGGCTCCTTATTTAGTACTGCTTTATTATCTTTACGAAAAAATTGAAGACCCTGAAACGTATAAAGGCCAGCATCTAGCTTTATGCGAAAGCCTCAACCTCAAAGGCCGCATCATTGTGGCTCACGAGGGCATTAACGGGACTGTGTCAGGTCTTCGTGCCGACTGTGAGTCCTACATGGCGGCGATGAAGGCAGATCCTTTGACTGAGAAAATCGAATGGAAAATTGACGAGGAGGACTGTCACCGTTTTCCTAAAATGTCGATTCGAGTTCGTGATGAGATTGTTTCTCTCAACTTAGGGGAAGAAGATTTGGATCCGAATGAGTACACCGGAAAGCACCTCTCTCCTGAGGCGTGGCGTGTGGCGATGGAGGATCCTAATACCGTCGTCTTAGACGCTCGAAACCGATATGAGTGGGAGATGGGTTATTTTGAAGGGGCTATTTTACCTGATGTTGACTCTTTCCGTGATTTGCCATCTTGGGTTCGAGAGAATAAGGAGCAATTGGAAGGTAAAAAAATCTTAACGTATTGTACGGGAGGCATCCGCTGTGAGAAGTTCTCAGGATTTTTAGTCAAAGAAGGCTTTGATGATGTCAATCAGCTACACGGAGGTGTGGTTAAGTATTCAAAAGACGAGGCGACTCGTGGGGAGAAGTTTAAAGGGCAGCTCTATGTCTTTGATGAGCGTGTGGGCGTGGATGTGAATTTCACTGAAGATGCTTGCACCTTGGGGAGAGATATTCATACGGGAGAGTCTTGTAAGCGTTTTGTGAATTGTGATTACAAGCCCTGTAATAAGCAGTTTTTCCTCAGCGAAAGCAGTGAGGCCACTCATGGGAGATTTTGTTGTCCTCGTTGTGAAAAAGCAGCTGAGTTACATGGCCCCAATGGTCGAAAAGGATGGGTGAAGGGTGAGGATGACCCTTTCCAAGGAGTTGTATTAGAGGAGTAAATTTGAGCGAAGTTTTAATCACGATCGGGAAAGCAGCGGCTGTATTTGAAAAAATAGCGCTCTATTTAGAATTAAAGGGAGACAACCCTTTTAAAATAAGAGCCTACCGAAACGGTGCTGAGGTGATTAAAAACTCAGACTCTTCTCTTTTAGTTCGAGCCGTTAATAATGATTTAGAAGGGATTCAGGGCATCGGCAGTGCTTTGCGAGAAAAGCTACACGAGCTGGCTTCGACAGGCGAGTTGGTCTATTGGGACAAGCTGGAGAAGGAGTTCCCAAAAACCTTGCCCGAGTTATTTGAAATTGAAGGTCTAGGGCCTAAAAAAATCAAGCTGCTTTGGGATGAGTTAAAAGTGGCTTCACGCGATGACCTTAAGAAGGCTTTGTTAAATGAAGGCGTGACCGAGCTAAAAGGGTTTGGTCAAAAAACAGTGGAAAAATTGCTCAAGGCTATTGAGCGAGCTGAAGCCCATGTGGGCAAATTCCGCTATTTTGATGTCGCGATCATTGCCCATCTTTTTGAAGAGTATTTAAGAGCTCTCCCTGAGGTCAGTCAGTTTTCCACTTGCGGATCATTCCGAAGAGGGAAAGAGGTGGTTCATGATTTGGACTTTTTATGTGCTTCGACTCAACCTTTGGATGTCATCGAAGCTTTCGTTGCTCATGAGCTGGTTGATGAGGTGATTGTCCGAGGCGAAACCAAGTGCTCTGTTCGCTTAGAAAACTTACTTCAAATCGATCTGCGTGTGGTGAGTAATGATGAATTTCCTTTTGCTCAGCAATACTTCACAGGGAGTAAGGAGCATAATGTTCATGTTCGCAGTCGAGCCTTGAAGTTGGGTTATTCATTAAATGAATACGGACTAACGCCCAAAGACGCCGCTGTTCCAGCCGCCCCTAAATTGAATACAGAGGAGGAGTTATACCGCTTCCTTAAGCTCGATTATATTGTTCCTGAATTACGAGAAAACAAAGGTGAAATCGAAGCTGCAGAAGCTGGAGAACTCCCCAATTTAGTCACTTTAGAAAACCTCTGTGGTACCTTTCATTGTCACACCACGGCTTCAGATGGCAAAGGAACTTTACTCGAGATGGCAGATGCAGCCGCCGAGCTGGGCCTTTCTTACCTAGGGATTTCAGATCACTCTCAAAGCGCTTATCAAGCGAACGGATTGAGTGAGGAACGCCTCTTGAAACAAGTGGCAGATATTCGCGCTTATAACGAGTCAGCAGAGTCTAAGATTCATTTATTTGCCGGGAACGAAGTCGATATTTTAAGAGATGGCTCACTGGACTATTCCGATGAAGTTTTAGAGCAATTAGATTTTGTTGTCGCTTCGGTTCACCAAAGCATGCAGATGGATGAAGCCGCGATGACGGCTCGAGTGATCAAGGCGATGGAGAATCCTTATGTTACGATGCTCGGGCATGTGACTGGACGCATCCTTTTGAAGCGAGATCCCTACGCAATTGACCTTGAGAAAATCATTGATTGCGCTGCGGAGACAGGAACCATTATTGAGTTGAATTGTTCGACCAAGCGCATGGACATGGACTGGCGCTGGTGGAAACGCGCAAGAGATAAGGGTGTGAAATGTTCTGTCAACCCAGACGCTCACAGTGTTGAAGCTTTTCAAACGCTGAAGGCGGGTGTGAAAATGATACGAAAAGGCTGGTTGTCGAAGGAGCATGTCATGAATTGCCTACCCTTGAATGAGGTCAAGCAGTTGCTTTTTGAAAAACGACAGGCAAAATAAATAAAGAGATGTTTACAGGAATCATTGAAGGACTTGGCAGGGTTTTAGAAATCAAACCAAGCAGTGAGCAGATACGTTTGAAGCTAGCTCTCCCTTTTGCTAAAGAACTGGAGTTGGGTGAGTCTGTTGCTGTGAATGGTTGTTGTTTGACCGTGGCAGAGTTTGATGAAACCTCAGGGAGTTTTGACCTATTATCTCAAACGCTAGAGGTCACCGCTTTGGGTGATTTAAAAGAAGGTGATGAGGTGAATCTTGAACGAGCCATGTCTACGGG
>CALLBE010000060.1 GCA_938001985.1 uncultured Verrucomicrobiales bacterium
AACAACCTCCAAGCCTAAGACATATTGCTTCGTCACTCCATACTTCACACAGCGTGGCCCACCCGCATTGGTTGCGATATTGCCTCCCAGTGAACACTCACGCAAAGAAGCTGGATCAGGTGGATAATACCACCCCAGCGCCTCAACCTCATCCTGTAGATCTCCGGTAATAAGGCCTGGCTCAACCACGGCCACCCCATCTGCAGGATTGATCTCAACAATTTGATTCATGTTAGCCACGGACAACACGATTCCGGCCTGAACGGGCACCGCTCCACCGACATAACCAATCCCAGCGCCTCGAGTGGTGACAGGAATTTTATTTTCGTGCGCAAACTTTAAAGTCTGGGAAACCTGCTCCGTTGTCTTTGCAAAAACAACCACATCAGGCAAATTAGAGGCATACCAACGATCAATACTATGTTCCTCAAGCACCGCATTATCCTGAGAAACCGCATCCACACCCACTAACTCAGACAAGGCCCTTTTTAATTCATTGGCTTCCATATTCACTTTCCTTTACTATTAAACGGCAGGCCATGAAAAATCGAGAGATAACCTTAGAAAAAACATCCATTCGAGCTGACAAATGGCTTTGTGCCACTCGTTTTTTCAAGACACGCTCGCAAGCAGCCAAAGCTTGTGACGGCGGCAAGGTTAGGAAAAAAACAGGGGAATCCCTAAAGGCCTCAACCCCCTTAAAAGTTAATGATTCGATTTGTGTTCCCGCCTATGAGAACCGCTGCCATCGTGACATCCTCATTCTCAAGCTGATTGATAAACGAGTCGGCGCACCAGAGGCAGCTCTATGCTACGAAGATAAAACAGACCCCATCGTCTTAGAAAAAGCACGTGAAGAAATGAAAGAAAGACGCCAAAACCGAGCAAGCCTCGGCATAGGGGGTAAAATGAGTAAACGAGATCGCCGCGTTTGGGAAAAAGCCAAAGACGGCAATCGATCTTTTTTCTAGCACTTCCTCTTTCTTTGCACCAATAAAGTGCTCAAGCCTAAGGCCAAAAAGATACTCACCGATGGCTCTGGAACTGAAGTTACATTAGCTTGAAAAAGCCTATTAGATTGCAAAGGCGTGTCAGATTGTAAACCAACGGTTGTGAAACCAACGGTTGTGAAACCAAGGTCTTGAAGCGATCCTATAGCAGTATCGGTCAAAAACATGTCTTTAGACAAAAGCCCTGAAAATAAAGATTCATCCAAGGTTCTTCCTTTATTAGGGCCTGATACAACGGTAGGAGCAAACCCATCATCTCCTGGATCACTATCTGCACCAGTTGCATTTTCCTTAAAAGGATTGTCCGCAACTTCATTGAAATGAGCGTTTGCGGTTCCGTAACCACCATCTAGCTCTATAGGAACAAATGAAGAGTTAAGACCAAACTCTTGGTTAAAGGCCGCGACGCCATTAGCACCTGTATACTTACCCGAACCTTGATCATACAAGCCATTTAGCTCCCATAACGTCCCTATTCCTAAAATATGCCCCACTTCATGGCGGATCACTAACTCATTCAATAAGCCAGCCTCTCCTATCGCCGTTGGATCAACATTAAATCTAGTAACACCTCCCGTAGCGATTCTTAAGCCATTCTCCATGCTTCCTACGGTTGTTGGAGAAGCCACACCTAAAATACCTCCTCCTGAGACATCCATACGAAACGTACCCGCATCGATTACAAGTGTTCTATCAATTCCATCACTGTAACCCGTAATCACACTCTCCCAAAAAACTTTAACCTGATTAAAAAGGACTCTGTTTTCTTCTGAAACAGAACTCTTGAAATCATACTCAATTGTCAAAACTCCATAAGACAAGTTCGTAAAGATGAAAACAGCAATAAGGGGAATTTTCATGCTGTAGTATGGGGCTTTTTGTAATTATTTGACAAGATTAAACATCAATTTAATCAAAAATAACAACCCTCCACAGCCGTAAGTAATTTAGAAGCAATGCGTGGCAAGAAATAAAAAAATATGCAAAAACAGTAAAAGCCTTAGCATAGATGGGGAAATGAGTAATCAAGATCGTCGAGTTTAGCTAAAAGCCAAAAATAATCGCCAATCTCTCTTTAAAAGAAGAAGCTTCTTTCTATCGGTTCCTTTTTCTTTGTAACAACAAAGAACCTAGCCCTAAGGCAAGGAATATACTCACCGATGGCTCGGGTACTGCAGTCGCGTTAGAGCGGAAATCAATCGTTGTGAAACCAAGGTCTCGAAGTGACCCTATCGCAGAATCACTGAGAAACGCGTTTGGTGATAAAATTCCAGAAAATAAAGCTTCATCGAAGCTTCGTCCCTGATTAGGTCCCGATATAACCGTAGGAGCAACCCCACTGTCTCCAGGGTGAGTATCTGGTCCACTGGCATTTTCATCAAAAGGATTGTCCGCAGCTTCATTGAAGTGAGCCTCTGCGGTCCCAGCACCACCATCTAACTCCACTGGAATAAAGGAAGCGTTGAGGCCAAACTCCTGATTAAAGCCTGCTAGTCCGTTAACTCCTATATACTCGCCTGTGCCTCGACCATATAATTGATTCAGCCCCCACAAGGTTCCAATCCCTAAAACATGCCCAATCTCATGACGGATGACTAACTGATTCACTATGCCTGTGCCTCCTGTTGCCGTTGGATCCACATTAAATGTGGCAAAACCTACCGTAGTAATACTCAGGCCATTTGCCATCTCGTCTAGAGTCCTTGGACTAGCAGACCCTAGAGTCCCCCCTCCTGTGATATCCTGACTAAAGGTGTTAGCCGTAATTACTAGAGTCCTGTCGATGCCATCAACATACCCAGTGATGACATTTTCCCAAAAAACTTTAGCTTGATTAAAGACTGTCCTATTTTCTGCCGAGACAGAGTCGTCGAAATTATACTCAATCGTCAGAACCCCATAGGAGATTTGAGTTAAAATTAAAAAAGTACTGAAAATAGATTTCATGCCCCTATACACTATTTTTTTAAAAGTTCTGACAAGCTCAAACAGCCAAGCTTGCCAAATATGACTCTGTTTTTTAAAAGCTCTACCTCTCTATAGCTTAGTCTTTTATTTGACTTTCAGGAATAGCTCTAAACATTTTTTAAATAGCAGACCATACCCAAGTCATTAAAGTAAGTACCCTATAAATAAAAAACCTCAAGAGCCTAACTCTTGAGGTTTTTTTAAAGTTAAATGAAAGAATTAACCTTAGAATGCAATAGCAACACCTGCATAGCTTGTTGACTGACCACGCACACCACTAACAGCGAAATAAGGAGCTACTTCACCACCAGCATATTCAAATGTTTTACCAATTGAAACTGAGTAGTAATCAGCAACTGAACCGTCAACATCACCCAATGTCACACCGAGATCAAAACCTTTGTAAGACGTGCCAGCAGAAAGCTCAAGAATTGCCTGCTCGTCAATTCCACCGTCAATACCGTAGTAAACCGTAGCTCCGAATTCAATCGTGTCAGAAACTTCAATGGCTTTACCTACATAAGCTTCAAAATCATAGCCATTTCCTGAGTAATCATAATAAGTAAGACCTAGATCAAAACCTTTAAAGCTAGTTCCAATGTAATAGTCATACTCCGTATCAGAAACATCATTGCCCACATCGTAGGAGGCGGCCCAAACACCAACAGTCACACCGTGTGTTTCCACTTCAGCAGTGAAATCTAGTAAATCATCTCCAACAGACACGCCTCGGAACACGTACTCTGTTCCAGAGTGAGCGGAAATAGAACCTGTAGCAGCAGACGCAACTGAGAGCGCTCCTGCAATCATCGTAGCAAATAATGTTTTTTTCATGCATCTTTACTTATATAGACTAAAGAGCAATCAGCAACCTAAAAACACCATTCATGACACAAAACGCCGAAAAACCTAACGTTCTAAAGGGCTAAATCTTCAAGTTCGAGATAAGTTTGCCCTTGAATCACCTGCTGCGCAATCTCTTGATTTAGAACACTTTCGATCACTCCTGAATTAGTGATCGTTGCATTATCTAGCTCTTCTTGAAGATTGTTAAGAACCAATGACACTCGGTCATAACCGTCTTGTTTCATCGCTTGTATAGACAAGCAAGTGTGATTAATCGCCCCCAACTTATTACCAATCACTAATATCACAGGCAGATCATAAGCCTTAAAAACATCACCAATCGAAGCCTCTTTTGTGTAAGGTACCAACCAACCGCCAGCACCCTCAACCACCACATAATCGTATTGGTTGCAAAGTTCTTCAAAACGAGAACGTATCAGATCAATGTCAACTTCTGTTCCCTGCAACATCGCCGCAACCATAGGCGCCACTGGCACCTCATAGTGATACGGATTAATTAAATCAATATCCACCCCGCCTGAAGCCTCCGCTAACAATCTAGCATCCTCTCGGTCTCCACTCGAAACCGGCTTATAGCCAACGGCGTTAATGCCCTTGGCTCTTAGCTCTTGAACCAATAAACAGGAGACATACGTCTTTCCCACTGCTGTATCTGTCCCCGTAACTAAGCAAGCTTTCATGAGAATAGTTTCGTTTAATTTGAAAAAATGGCAAAGCTTTTCAGAGATTATAAGCGCTAAGCTTTGATTAAGTCCCCTTAAGAAGCCAGCAAGCTTAAGGCCATCGCCTCCACTTCCTTTCCTCCACCCCCAAGCATACGCCTGAGCTCTTCTTTACGCTCCTCTTGGCTCAATGCCTTTAAATACGTAGTCGTCTTGTTATCAACAACTTCCTTATGCACTAACATGTGCTGTGTGGCCATGGCGGCAACTTGAGGGAAATGTGAAATGGTCAGTATCTGATGATGTTGGGATAAGGTCATCATTTTCTCGCCCACTACTTTTGCAATTTCACCGCCAACATTGGCATCAATTTCATCAAAAACTTGAACCTCCACTCGGTCTTGTTGAGATAAAACACTCTTAATCCCGAGAGTCACGCGACTTAATTCACCGCTTGAAGCCACTTGATTAAGCGGTTGATTTGCTTCTCCGGGGTTGGGACTGAACAAAAACTCAACGCCATCCAATCCTTTTGAAGTCGGCTCACTCAGCGTCTGGACTTGAATCTCAAATGCGGCCTGTTTAAAGCCAAGTACTTTGATTTCATCCGAAATAGCCGCAGCCAGCTCTAAAGACGCCACCTCTCGACGCTTGGTCAGTCGTTGGGCCGCAATCTCAACTTGATGATAAGCTTTATTAACTTCCTCTAATAGCAGAGCCAGCTCCTCATCATGATTTTCATAACGCTTGATTTGAGTTTCTGCATACGCTTTATGCTCAATTATACTAGCAAAACTCCCCCCAAACTTACGCTTCAACGATTCAATAACCTCGACTTGCTCGCTTACTCGAAGAACTTCTTCCTGGTCTAAATCTAAAGTCCCCAAGTACTGATCCAAGCCTCGCTGAAGATCTTCTAAATGAGAGACCATCTCTTCGATAGGCGCCAACACCTCTTCTGTATCTTTACCCACTTGAGATAAGTTTCGTCCCAAGCGCTGAAGCTCATTTAACTTTTCCTCAAGACCTTGCTCCGACTGACAATGAGCCAGTATCGCCTCGCCAGAAAACCGAATATCTTGAGCGTTTTGAGACGTCTCATAAGTGGTATATAAAGCATCAACCTCCTCTTCAGTGACTTCTAATTGATCAATTTCATCCAACTGATACTGCAACAGTTCCACCTCCTTAGCCCCCAAGCGATCAGATTGCTCAAGCTCTTCATAAGCACTCTTCTTGGATCTCCAATGGCTCCATGCTTCTTGATACTGCTCTAGAAGTAGCTCATTCGAGGCAAAACGATCTAAAAAGCTCAACTGATTACTCGGCTGCAATAATTTTTGATGATCATGAGGGCCATGCAAATCGATCAAGTCAGCCGTGATTAACTTTAACCCAGATAAAGTAACTGCGGAATTGTTAACAAACTGCTTATTAGAAGTCGCCGTGATGACTCGCTTAATAATCAGCTCATTGTGATCACAGGCCTCCAGACCCAAGGCTTCTAAATGCGTGTTAACAATGGCTAGATTATGAGGCGACAAATCAAAGATAACTTCCACAGAACAAGTGCTTTGCCCAGAACGAATCACTCCCTTATCCGCTCGCTCTCCCATGATCAGCTTTAACGCTCCTGTGATCACGGATTTACCAGCGCCCGTCTCCCCGGTGACCGCAGTCAATCCAGATGATAAATCCCATTGAATTTCTTCAACCAGAGCTAAATTCTTAATTTTTAGTAGCGAGAGCATAAAGTTTAGGGCAATTTAATAGAGCAAGATATAAACACATCTATTTAATCATTCAACAATAAAATACTCAAATGAACACCTTTTCAGCTCTTTTCCTAGGAACCGGAACCTCCGTTGGCGTTCCTGTAATTGGCTGTAAATGTAAGGTTTGCACATCAAAAAACCCTAAAAACAACAGGCTCCGGTCTTCTATAGTGTTCAAAAGTAAAAACACAACCCTACTCATTGACTCAGGCCCCGACCTCCGCCAACAGGCTCTGCGCTCTAATCTAACCCATATTGATGCGGTTCTTTATACGCATTGCCACCTCGACCACGTAGCGGGTTTTGATGAGCTCCGCGCCTTTTGCTGGAATCGTGAAGATGAGCTTCCCTTGTTTGGGAATCCTGAAACTTTAGCCGCTCTCGAGCGAATGCACCCCTGGGCTTTCAATTCCAGCGTCACCCACCGAGGCTACATTCGCCCTTCCAAACGCCCAATTTCTAAACAATTCAAAATTGGAGACTTCAACATCACCTCCCTAGCCGTCGAGCATGGAACCGTTGAAACCCACGGCTATCTACTTGAACTCCCTGACTCTAAAAAAGTGGCTTATATTTCTGACCTTAAGTCGGTCAAAGAAGAAAGCATCGAAGACCTCCAGAACGTCGACTGTCTAATCATTGATGGACTCAGATATGCTGACCAACCACACCCTACTCACATGAGTGTAGAAGAAGCCTGTGCCTTGGGAGAAAAAGTATCGGCCAAACAAGTGATCTTAACACACCTTTCCCACGAAGTGGAGCATGAAGAGGTCAATGAGCGAACCGCGGCCCATATCTCTCCCGCTTATGATGGCTTAGAACTGAACTTTTAAATTCTAAAACAAAAAGACTCTCACCCGCACTTCCATGAAATCATTTGTTACCCTCTCACTCTTCATCGCCATTGCGGTTGGGCAGATCACACCTAAGGAAACCGTGGTTGTTTACAACTCCAAACTCCCGGAAGCCAAGGCCTTTGCTGAATACTATGCCAAGGAGCGTAACATCCCCCTCAAGCAACTCGTCCCTCTCCACACTCTATCAAAATCGCCTCATCAGATTAGAAACATCTCTCGAGAACACTTTAACCAGCAAATCCTCAAGCCCCTTCAATCAACCTTTCGAAAAAAAGGGTGGACGGGAAACAAAGCCAACAGGCCTATCAAGCTCATTGTCCTAATCCGAGGCATTCCCTACCGAATCAAA
>CALLBE010000061.1 GCA_938001985.1 uncultured Verrucomicrobiales bacterium
TAGACCCTCCGCTGGATTGGCGAGGATTTTCTTTTTGAGCCCACTGAGTGATAAGTCGCCATACAGTCCGAGACTTTTTGGTTTGGCTTGGACTTTTGAGGTTTCAAACTGAGCTTTACGTAAAAGCTCACGCCCTTGTAAGAAACCTGGAAGCTCTTTTAGCAAGTTCTCTAATAAGCTGACCGCGTAGCCAGCGTTATTTGATTTCATTGCTTGGGAGGCCTTATTCCATTGCTCTTTATGAGCGGGAGCAAGTTGATCTTCTGAAATTTTTTGGAACATAAAAGGTGAGTTTTTTTACTTAGAAAAGACTGATTTCATAGTAAAACATAAAAGAGTCCCCCTCTGGCAAGTCTATAGATTTTTTTTGAGAGAATAGGGTGCCACTTTCAACTGAGAAAGAGCTAGTTATTAGGAGGGGGTGATAAAAATCATACTATGTGAGGTGGTTATCCGAAGAGGTCTCGGAAGACATAGTATGATGAATGCAGGTGTTTTTTCTAGGGGGATGCCAGCTTAAAGCTGACAACGTAGACCCCTTTTAACCTTACTGGTTAGGCTTTGACGTCTCGATGTAGATAATATCTTCCGCGATATTGGTACAAAGCTTTGAGAAACGTTGAATAGATCTCGCAATGAAAATTAAGCTCAAGTAGTTAGGGATTCCCTCATTATCTTGAGACATTAAGTTTACAAAAATAGCGGATATTTGCTTAGACGTTTCTTTGGCTCGTTCTTCTCCATCAAGGCACTCACCAGCTTCGCTAGCATCATGAGTTAAGATCGCTTCTTTGGTGTGAGCCAGCTGCTCTTTAGCTAAAGAGAAAAGGTCTTTAATGTATTCAACATCAGGAGCCATTAAGACGGATTTATCTAGTTTCTTAATTTGCTTAGCGATACGGCATAGGTGGTCGCCGAGGCGTTCAATGCTTTTCGCGATACTGATGGAAGAGACGACAAACCTTAAATCGGAAGCTACAGGCTTGTATTTAAGGAGAATATCCATAGCTAGATTGTCAATGACGACTTCCTTATTGTTGATGGCCTCATCACTGACGATGATGGAGTCACAAAGGGCTTGGTCGTTATTAACAAAAGCTTCTTCAGCACGATTGAAAGAAGTTTCAATCAAGGTTAACATCGATGATAAATTCTCTTTGAGTTCCTTTAAATCATCATTAAATGGGGTGAGTATGTGCGAATTAATATTCATGTGTTAATCAGTTTTAATTGTGATTATCCAAAGCGACCTGAGACATAATCTTCAGTTCGTTTGTTTTTAGGGTTAGAGAAGAGCTCTTTCGTGGGTGAGAACTCAATGAGCTCACCCAAGTAGAAAAAGGCCGTGTTGTCAGAAATACGAGTGGCCTGCTGCATACTATGTGTAACGATCACGATAGTGTATTCTTGCTTAAGCGTGTTAATTAATTGCTCAACATGGGCTGTGGCAATAGGATCGAGAGCCGAACAAGGCTCATCCATGAGGATGATCTTAGGATTGACCGCAATGGTTCTGGCGATACAAAGTCGCTGTTGTTGTCCTCCTGAGAGGCCAAGGGCCGAATCTTTTAATCGGTCCTTAACTTCGTCCCATAGTGCGGCACCACGCAGTGATTTTTCAACTGCATCATCGAGATCAGATTGCTTTTGCTTGCCCTGAAGGTTCAGACCATAGGCAACGTTATCATAGATGCTTTTAGGGAAAGGGTTATATTTCTGGAACACCATTCCGACGTTTTTTCTCAACTCAATGGGATCGACCTCAGGAGTATTGATGTCTTGTCCCATGATGCGGATTTGACCATTCGTAATACAAGCTGTATCGACCAAGTCGTTGATACGGTTGAGCGATCTTAATAGCGTTGATTTACCACAGCCTGACGGCCCGATGAAGGCCGTGACCTTTTTTTCTGGGCAAGAGACTGAGATGTTTTTTAAAGTGTCGGTTTCTCCTCTATTATAAGAAAAAGAGAAGTCATCGATCTCAATGATTGGGCGTTCTTCTGAGGAAGTTTCCATGATTCGTCAATTGGTTAAATAAGTGTTTAAAATAAGAGGTTACCATTTAATTTTTCCGCGCATTTTCATACGGAGCCAAATAGATACTGAAGCGAAAATCATGACAATAATCATGAAGACCAAGACGGACCCATATTGCATTGGCTTGATGTGTTCAGATGGCGGTAGTTTTCCTGAAATAGTGTAGATGTGGTACGGCAAGGCCTGAACCGATTGAGACATAAAGTCAAAAAACTGATTGAGAGGCGATCCCGATAGATCGGAGAAGGGGAGGTCAGACTTGGCTGCTACGGCAGCCGTGAACATGATAGGCGCGGTTTCACCCGCTACTCGAGTGATTCCGAGAACTGAAGCGGTTAAAATACCTGGTGTGGCGTAAGGTAAGACAGCGGTTCTGATGGACTGCCATTTGGTCGCACCTAGTGCCAAAGAAGCCTCTCGGAAGCCTTTAGGAACGGCCTTAAGTGATTCTTCTGAAGAGGTGATTATGATAGGAAGGACCATGATGGCTAATGTGAATGCACCTGCGATTAGCGAGTTCCCCCAGCCTTGGAAAGAGAGGTAAACCCAGCCATCGTAGAAGCTTTCTAGGCCTTTTTGTTGAGCGGCTCTCAGGCTGTGACGAGGGTTTTTATCGTCTTCAATCATCGCGATTCTGTTGTCCTCGATTTCTGCCAGACCTGGTTCTACTAAAGCCGGGAATATCTTGAACTTAAACTTGTCGTCAATGGAAGGCGCGCTCGTAATAACCGGCGCCACTGAAACAAACAAACCTAGACCGAAGAGACCAAAGACAATTGAAGGGACACCCGCTAAGTTCATCATCGATAATCGAATAGTAGAAATCAGTGGGCCACTATTTTTAGCATATTCGCCAAGGTATACCGCAGCGGCAACTCCGACAAAGAGAGCAATGATCATACATGCCGCAACTAATAACATTGTACCAATAACTGGGCCGGAGACCCCACCAGATGAATAAGGGTAGACGTATTCGTTTAATATATTTAAGCGAGGCTGACCGTATTCATTAACCGCTCCTTCGTTTGCTTCCTTAAAGGCGGACATGTCTGTCGTTGGGAGTTTGATTTGACAAGCTTGACCGAAGTTAAATCGGATGAACGGAGCGCTTATCGTCAATGGATTTATATCCGTTAGCTTAAGCAGAGGGTTGTCCTTTTTAAGCTGTTGAAACACTGAGTTGGGTAGCCTTAATTCCTTTTGATTGGATTTAATTGCGAAGTACAAAGGCGCTTTCGCTAAGCTGTGTTGATGTGAAGTCGCTAGGGCTGGATGATTCTTTAATAGAGTTGAAAATAGTTGGTGCGGGAGCTCATAGGAGCCTTTAGGCAATGTCAGTGCTATTTTTTTAACGGAGGTTTCTTGTAGTTTTCCTTCACCAAATTTACCCGTGCCTGTATCGCTTAAATACCCCTGATGTTGAGCCTCAGTCAGTAAGACGGTTTGGTTTTCTGGAATGTAAACCTCCATGAGTTCATTGGGTTTATCATCGAGGGTGTCTGTTAAATTACCATAAAGCTTATAAATTAATGACGAATCAGCGAGTAAAGCCATGGTCTTCGCTTGTAGGTAGAAACTCTTTTCTTTGAACGTAACCTCATATAAATTGGTGCTGACCTTGGAAGGGGTGGCAGAGAGGTTTTTGAAGGCCTCGCTGCTATTTGCCAATTTTTTATATAAGGCTGGAGTCAATAATAGTGGGGTATTGTTTAGGACCTCAAAGACCACAGGTGCTTGTTCGTCTCTATAAAGGTGTGTGATTTTGACTTTATTATACTTAGAAATCTCAGAAAGATAAGCATCAGAGAGTACACTTCCTTTTTCGATGTTAAAGGTGGTGTACTCAAAAGACTTATCAAAGCTCTCTTCGCCTGTCAGTGAGTTGTTATCAGGATTGTATGTCTTGAGCGTTTTATAGCTTTTCTTTGGGATTTCTAATTTATCACCAGCATCAAAGGCTAAAACTTCCAAGCTCTCAGGTTTTCTCGTGATGAAATCCGTTCCGTATTGATAAAGGACAGGAGCGCCTTTGGATAGGATTTCCCAGAATACAAAGAGGGTGAAAAAGATGATAGAGTACGTGCCAAAAATAAGAAGGAACTTTTGAGCCTTCTCTTTGGTTTGTAGAAAACCTTTCTTAGTGGCAAAAGGATTGGTCTGATCTTGCATGAGATAAAAAAGTTAGTGCTTACTACCGAATTTCTTAATGACGTTTTGAGCCAATGAGTTAATAATTAAAGAGATACCAAAGAGGAAAAGACCAACTAGGAATAGGGCTCGGTATTGAATACTGCCTGGAGCGGCTTCCCCTGTGGATTGAGCAATAATTCCCGTCATGGTGTGCACGGGGTCTGTCCACGTGGTCGGCCAGTCAATGGTTCCGCCGGCGACTAATAAGACAACCATGGTTTCACCAATGATTCGACCAAAACCTAATAGGATTGCAGCCACCACACCTGAAAGAGAAGAGGGGATGATCACGTTGAAAATAGTCTGAAGACGAGTCGCTCCTAGTGAAAGCGAAGCTTCTGTATAAGATTTAGGCACGTTATTGATCGCATCTTCAGCCAGTGTGAACATGGTTGGAATAGCCATGAATGCCAGAAGAACACCCGCAGTGAGCATCATCTGTTCGCCCGAAGCAGGGAAGCCAGGTAACCACTCAAGCCAAGGAATGTACGAGAGTTTTAAGATATTTTGTCCCACGACGACAACCCCTAAGAAGGCGAGGACAACGGAAGGAATGGCTTGAATGAACTCAATGATAGGCTTGATGAAATTCTGCTCGGCTTTAGAAGCGATACGGTTGACATAAATAGCACCACCCACGGCAAAAGGAGTGGCGATGGTGATGGCAATCAAGGTGATGAACAGTGAGCCACCAAAGAGAGGCGCGAGTCCAAAGAAGTTATGCCAAGAGCTGTTTGAAATCCATTTTTGTCCAAAAACAAATCCACCTAAAGTTTTCAAAAAGCCGATGGTTTGATCATGTCTCCATGATTCCATGTTCGAGCGCTGTTGAGCCATGAATGCGTCATAGTCTTTCAGTAATTTGGTCAGCTTTTTATGAATGCGTCTGGCCCCTTTGTTTTCAAATTCATTAATATTAGGGAGTTTAGGGAAGATGGCGTGCGAGCTTGAAGTCATCTTGGAGAGTAGCTCCTGATGTTCGGGAAGCGTGGCGTATAAGACCTCCGCTTGTTGACCGTAGTCCTGGTCTTCTGTGATCAGTCTTTTTAAGTCGATTAAGAGCTTCTTCTTTTTTTCTGGAGAAGCCTCTGGAATACCTTCTTCAATTGCTTTTTTACGATCGGCTGCGGAAAGGAAGGACTCGGCTCTGATACTGACGAGTAGGGCGTGGTCTCTTAGTTTTTCAACAAATGCGTTGAAAGGGAGGTAGGTTTCGGTGAGTTCTTTTTCAACCTGAGATAGGTTTGAGAATAGAGGGGTTTGTAATAAAACGGTTCGTTTTTCAACACCAGAACGAGAACTTTGAGTGATGAAGTCGGGTGTTTTGGTTGAAACCGTGTAATTACTAAAATAGCTGATTAACGCCTCTTGAAGAGTTTTGATAGCCGAGGGTTCTTGGCGTTGCACTTCATAGGCTTTTTTCTGAAATTGTGGAGAGAGAGTAGAGATCTTAATGGAGGGAGCAATCTTGTTGATTTTCGCTGTCAGCGCCTCTTGCGTCTTGATTAAGTTTTGAGAAAACTCCGCTTTCTGGGCTTTCATCTGAGCTTGTTCCTCTGGGCTGCCTTCGGACCAAATGTCCCAGATGATTTCTTTTGAAGTGATGCGGTTTTTCGCTATTTTTACGGCGAGGAGTTCACTCGTCATTTTCTCAATAGCCACGGTCTTCATGGTGGAGAAAAGCTCGGGAATGTAGGCGTCGACACCAGCTTGGTGGAAGAGTTCGTACTGTTTGACTTGAGTGACAAGAGATTTAATCTCCTTTTGGTACTTCAGTTGGTTTTCAGCGTAATCAGCGAATTCTTTGCCTGACTTGCGATAAATGTTTAAATTGCTTTGGTAATCGGGGAAAAAGTAGATCGATTCTTTGGCTAAGAACAACGTGATCAGAATGAGCGCAATGATTGAGATGAGCGCATTTCCACCAAATAAGAACTTGATTGCATCCTGTTTTCCCAGTCCTAAAAATGAGAACTGTTTTTTGTTGATAAATGGGTGTTCCTTAGACATTGGAATGAGGCTGAAATTTTAGAGTTATAGTGGATACTTTAATTTCTATTGCAAGGTATATTAGGAGTAAAAAAACGACTTTTACCAACTGATGAAACAGGGTGAAAGTCGTTGCTTTGTATTCAGGGTGAAAAGTGGGGAAGTTAGGGGATTGTTGGCCTAATTCTCCCTGAATCAATGGTAGTGAAACCTCTACTTAACTGGGATGAATCCTACTTTGGTAACGATTTTAGACGCTATTTTTGAGGAGGTTGCCCAGTCGAGGAACTTTTTGGTGCTGCCAGTTGGCTCACCAAGGGTGTAGTAGTAAAGGTTACGAGATAGAGAGTAAGAAGCTTTGTTCTCTGGTGTGCCAGCTACGCCATCAATCGTTACTGATTTGATGCCTTCTTTGTTAGCGTAAGCGAGGCCCACGTACCCAATGCCTTTTGAGTTTTTGAAGACTTGGTCAACGATTTGTGTGTTGCCTGCTTGTTTTTGAGCGTTTGAGCTGTAGTCTTTTTTGCTCATCGCTAATTTTTGGAAGGTTTTGTATGTTCCTGAAGTCTCGTTACGTGTGTAAATTGAGATTTTACCAGGAGTTCCACCCACTTCAGACCAGTCACTGATGCTGCCTGTGAAGATACCTTCAATTTGCTCTTTCGTTAAGTTTGAGATGCCGTTAGCGCCATTCACGATCACTGCGATCATGTCAACTCCAGCAACGGTTTCTTTAAGAGATTTGCCTTTGGCGGTGAATTTGTTGATTTCACTTTCCTTTACAGAGCGTGAACTCATGCCGATTTGAGCAGTTCCGTCTAAAAGAGCTTTGAAAGCTGAAGATGAGCCTTCAGCTGCGATTTCGAATTTAACGTGATTGCCTAAAGCGGTGTAGACCTCAGAGAGCTGAGGAACCATTTTAGCTCCGAGTGTGTCAGAGCCCTTGATAGTGATTTTATCAGCTGCAGTAGATGTGGCTATAAGAGCGGATCCGATAGCGAGTGATTTTAATGCTTTCATATTTTTATATGTGAATCAAATGACTTTTAAGTCGGAAGTAAGTTGTTCATGGGTTGGTCGTTTGTCAAAAATTTTAGGCAGATCGAATGTGACAATTGTGTCACATTCGAATTCGCTCTGGGTTGTGTGACTTAATTGTCACAAAGGTTGTAAGTGTTTGGTTTTTAGTTGTTTTATTTGTTTTTTGTTGGGGTTTGTTAAAAAACTACTTGTGCTTATCCAGAGGTTGAGTAGAAGAAAGTTAGGTGCACGTTGTTTATTGTTAGGTAATGTGTATCTAAGTAATTCATATAAATATGACAAATAAGACATTTAAACTAATCGCAGCGAATACAGTTGCATTAGCAGGTATTGCAAGCGCTGTAGATGTTAACATCTCTGTAAAAGGCAAGGAAACAGTAGACTTACAGTTCCGTGGACGTTTACATTTAGATTATAATTCACTCGCTGACGATAAAGGTGGTGAAACTACGAACCAATTTTATTTCCGTCGTCTACGTCTGGGTGCAAAAGCAACCTTGGCTAATGACATGACAGCAGAAGCTATTTATGAATTCTCAGGAGACGATGCTCGTATTGACACGGCTGTTATTGGCTACAAAGACGACTTTGGTGGGAGCTGGAAATTAGGTTACCAAAAGGTTCCTTTCGGTTTCCAAGAAGTTCTTTCTTCTAATAAGATTAAGACAGTTGAGCGTTCAGCAGCTAACCGTTTGTTCATTGATGATAGTAAGTTCGGTGCTCGTGCAACTGGTATTCACTACAAAACAGATTTAGATCACGGTTTGTCATTTGCTGCGGCATTGACTAACTCAGATCAAGGCGAAACATCTAGAGGCTCTAACCAGCTCGCTATTTACACGAGTCTTCGTTGGGAGAATGAAGCTGAAAACTTGCTTGTGGGTGTAGACTATGGTGACCAGTCTACTCAGGGAAGTGAGCTTAGTGCTTACACAGCCTACGTTAACTACAAGTTCTGGGGTTTAGATCTATTGGGTGAGTACTTTGACGGTGATAATGACAACAGTGGTTATGCAATCCGTCTAGCTTATCGTTCTTCAGGTAAGTGGGAGCATGTTTACCGTTATTCAAAAGCAGAAGCTGACAATGGTGGTTCTTTCAAAGTTAAAGATTTGATCAGACGTTCAGAGGCTTCTACAACAATCGTTTCTGGAAGTTCCGTTGCAACTTCAGCTGATGAGATTTCATCTCACTACATCGGTGCTAACTACTACTACAGCAAGAACGTTAGATTCATGGGTGGTTACGAGTATGCAACTGCAGATTTAGCAGGAGCTGAAGTGTCTGACATCAGTGGATTCCGTGCGCGTGTTCAAGTAACATTCTAATATAGAACACTTTATTAATTTTTTAAAAGCTGAGGCCGTCTCGATGGTCTCAGCTTTTTAATTGGCCTCTTTACGGAGGTGGCTCGGTAAAATTCCTAGCTGGTCTCGGTACTTAGCAACGGTTCTTCGCGCTACTTTTAAGCCCTTTTCTGAAAGATTTTTAACAATCTTACTGTCAGAAAGGGGCTTTGTTTTTTCTTCAGCGGTGACCATTTTTAGAATGGCCTCTTTGACGCTGGTGTTTGAAATCTCTTGCCCATCATCGGTTTGATAACCGGTGGCGAAAAAGGTTCTCAGTTCAAATAAACCCAGGGGTGTTTCTAAGTATTTTCCTGACACCGCTCTGGAGACCGTGGTAGGGTGTACTTGAATTTTCTCTGCAATGGTATTCATTCCCATGGGCTTGAGTGCCTTTTTTCCTTCCTCAAAAAAGAGGGGTTGGTGCCTGAGGACCTCCTGCGCAATTTTTAAGATGGTTTCTTGTCGTTGGGCAATGGCTTTAATTAATAGCTTAGCGTCCGCGATTGAGTTTTTTAAAAACACTCGGGCTTTCGCATCCGTTGATAGCTTCGGAATGAGGCTCTTGTAGTCGTCGCTTATTTTTAAAGCAGGGATGTTCGAGTTGGTTAATGAAATCTCGATTTCACCGTCATCATTTTTCTTCGCAATGACATCCGGCTGGACAAAGACTTGGTCACTGGAGAGGAACTCGGAACCAGGGGAGGGATTGAGGGATTGAATGTTTGAAATGGCTAGTTGAATTGCCTCTAGGGAAATGTTCAGAGCTTTAGCAATGTCGGAGAATTTCTTTTTTGCCAATAAGTCAAAACTATCCTGAATGATTTGATATTCAATCGAGTCG